>JADYYL010000467.1 GCA_020853655.1 Deltaproteobacteria bacterium | reverse complement strand
TAGCCGTTCAACTTGGGCATTCCATCAGCGAGACCGCGCCATCGCTGTTTACCTTTTGCGTCCGAGATTCGCTGCTCCAGGATCTTTCCGGATTGAGCATGCCGGAATGCGAGATGGTATTGCGAATGGCAGATGGAACCGAGTTTCGGCAGCGTGGAGCGGTCCTCGTCACACACTGGGGGTTGAGTGGGCCCGCGGTACTCAAGCTTTCCGCCTGGGCAGCTCGGGAGCTGAAGCGCGCAAATTACCGTGCCGAGCTCCAAATCAATTGGGTTGCAGACCTCAATGCAGAGTCTTGCGCTTCACGACTTCGACAGTACCGCGAAGAGCATCCCGCACGGACGATTGCCTCAAACCCGCAGTTCGGGTTCCCGCGCCGGCTTTGGGAGCACCTTGTGGATCGGGCAGAAATTGCTCAAGAGACGCCCTTTAGCTCGTTGAGTAACGAGCGACTTCTCGCACTCGCGCGCGCCGTGACGCAGACCAAGGTTCGGGTCGACGGGAAAGGAGTATTTAAGGAAGAGTTCGTCACGTGCGGCGGCGTAACGCTGAGCGAAGTAGACTTCAAGACGATGGAAAGCAAGATTGTTCCCGACCTCTATCTTGCCGGCGAAGTACTGGACATCGACGGTGTTACCGGAGGCTTTAACTTCCAGGCCGCGTGGACGACAGGGTGGATCGCTGGCAGCTCCATGCGCTGAAGCTCCGCTCGGTGTCGTGCTCCAGCGTCGTGCCCGAGAAGTCGCTGCGGGCAGTTCCAGCGTGTTCCCATTCTTGAGAAACGCCTTCCGCGGCCTGCTCGGGAAGCGCTGCAAAAATCATTCGCGAGTTGCGCTCGAATCCGACGTATTGGTCTTCTGCTGGACGGACTGCAGGGTGTCGTTCAGGCGTTGGCATTTCTGCTTCGCGATTTCGTCGTCGACCACCGGTCGCGATCGACATATCGCGTCAGAGATTGTTTTGAGTCGCATCACCTCTGCGCGACTTCCCGCGGGAAGATCCCTCTGCCCCGCAGCCGTTGTGTCGAGTGTTTCCGCCTCTCGAATCAGGGCGTCCAGGTCGTAGTCGGCCGGAAGAGGCGAGGGGTGCGCGCTTGTGTCCGTGCTTGGCGACGACATGGGGACCACCTCAGCTTGAACGAGGTTTCCTATGCAGAAGAGTGGAAAGGCCAACAGAAGAAGCGATTTGTAGCGATACATACTTTTGGTGCCTGAAAAAGAGACTTCACAACTGCGCCGCCAAGAGTAAAGCGCTCGCGCCCCCGACTCGTATGATTCGCGAAGGGTTCCGCGCAGTCCAAGGACCGCGAGAACTGATCTGGCGCATATCGCTGTGTGTGAGGATCTCCGACAGTCGGTCAAGGCGGTTGAAGGGCCTTTCACAACCCCGCTCTGTGGCGCAGCATTTCAAGTGTGAGGACTCATGGCGGGCGAAGAACGCTTGGGCGGGACCGATCGACTGATTATGACTTTGAACGACGCCCCGGTCGGCGCTGAGCGACGGCATGCCGCGATATCGGTCTCGCGTATCCCGTGGATTTCGACGCTCGCCATGATCGCCGTCGTGACAACCCTCTATGTCGGCCGTTCATTCTTCATCCCACTCACCATCGGAGTGCTCTTTGCGCTCTCGCTCATGCCGATTGTGCGACTGGGTCAGCGAATTGGCATCCGGGCCGAGTTCTGCGCAGTGATGATCTTGGCGATTCTCATTGGCGCAGTGGGATTCGGGATCACGCGTTTGTCCGATCCGATCCGCGAATGGGTGACGACGCTCCCCGCGTCCGCCAATATCATTGAGGATCGACTGCGCTACTTTGTCGTCCCTGTTCAAGAGATGACGGAGACTGCACGCCAGTTAGAGAAAGTGACGGGGACAGTCTCAGATCCACGCAGCACCATAGCGCTGCGACCTCCTTCCTTGATCGAGCAGATGCTCCTTGCAGGTCGCGACGTCGTGCTCTCGCTTGGGCTTGTTCTGCTGTTCCTCTATTTTTTCCTCGCGTATGGCGAGCGGTTTATCGCGAATGCGAGGATCGTCTTCCCGGTCGCCAAGGACGGCACTGACGCGGGTGATGTGATGAACGATATTGGTCGCAGCATGTCGCAGTATCTGCTCCTCGTCGGAGCCATCAATTGTTTGCTCGGTCTCGCAGAGTTCACCGCAATGTATGCACTCGGAATGCCGAATGCCGCGTTGTGGGGCGCGATGGCGGCCGCGCTGAACTTCATTCCTTACGTCGGAGGCATGGTTGGGCTCGGCGTCGTCTCGGCGGTCTCTCTGCTCACGTTTGACACACTCTCCGCGGTGATCCTCCCTCCTTTGGTGTACTTCATCATCGACTCGGTTGAGGGGACTGTCGTGACGCCACTGATCGTTGGCCATCGATTCTCGCTGAACCCGGCGATGGGTGTCGTGTGGCTCGTGTTCTGGGGATGGCTGTGGGGACCGCTCGGCGCGTTTATCGCTATGCCGATGTTGATGGCGTTCAAGATCCTGTGCGATCACCTCCCTGAACTTGCTCCGATTGGGGCGCTCATTGAGCTGAAGCGGGGAAAGAGTCAAAATCGCCTGTCGCCGCTTGTGACGGAATAGCCGTTGCACGGACCCGAGGCGAGGCGGATTCGGGCTTCGGACTTTCTTCGACATCATCGCGATGGCTTGGCCTCGCGAGGCGGGAGCCCGCGGTTTCCGAAGTGGCGCGCGAGGAGGACATGAGAGTGTTCAGCCCCGCGCGGAACACCATTCCTCTTTTCAATTCGAGTTGCAGAGCACTTCCGCGATGCGACAAACCTGCCCTCCAAACGTCGAACTCTCTGACCTCGCCGAGTGGTCTGTGGGAACCCCAGTGAATCTAAGCTATTACGGGCGTTCTGTGTCGGGTGTGATAGATGCGCGCAGGGGAGTTGCCAGCCGATGAACGGCGCTATAGGGTCCGACCTTTTCCATTTTGCATATTCAACGCGGAAATTCGCGACGACGAGTGAGAGAACGCAGGGGATGGGAGCAGAGATAGACATTGGGGACCAGGCCCGGGAGGTGATCGCCGAGGAGGAGAAGATACTCGCCCAAGTGATCGCCGAGCTGGAGCGTCAGTTTCAACGAAGCGGCCGACAACTCACCGTCAACGATCGGCGCGCTCGCGCGTTGACGTCGGATATGGTGAACGCGACCCGCGATGAGGACAAGCAGCAACTAGCGTCCGACGAAGCCGTTGCACACGGCCTCAGCAAAATGAAACGTGAGGAGGTGGAGAGTCTCGAGAAGCTGCTCGACTCCCCCTATTTTGCCCGCATTGTTCTCGAAGAGGTGATCGAGGAGCCAGGCCGCGGGGAACGGAATGTTCAACGGGAATATCGTCTCGGATCTTACGCTAACCTCGATTGTCGAATAGTCGATTGGCGACGGGCTCCTGTCTCGAAGCTGTACTACGAGTATCGCGAGGGTGATTCGTTTTCCGAGGAGATTCAAGATCGGATTCGTGAGGGCAAAGTCCTTCTCCGGCGTAAGTTGGATATCAAGGCGGGTGTCCTCCGCCGAATCTCGTGTTCCCTCGGGGATTTCGTCAACGATGCAGGAACGTGGAAGCCGGCAGGCAACGCGTTCCGTCCCCGTGCCGCGAGAGACTACGGCGCGTTGCCCGATGTTCTCGCGCTTATTTCGCCGGAGCAATTTCGCGCGATCACCGATGAAGCGGAAGGTTCTGTTCTCATCCAGGGGATCGCGGGATCGGGAAAGACCACGGTTGCGCTCTATCGATTGTCCTGGCTGACGCAACAAGATGCCCAACTCGATGCAAGTCGCGCATTGTTTCTCGTTCGAAGCGAGCTGTTGAAGAAGTATATCGTTGCGTCACTCCCAGCGCTTGCAGGCCTGCAATCCCTCCATGTGCGAACGCTCGCTGAATGGTTGAAGCCTGAGTTCCAAAGACACTTTGGCGACGGTGCCGTTCTCGTCGATACGCCGCCCGGAGTTATTCGCGTGAAGTCCTCCTGGGCGATGGCGAGAGCCGTTGAGGGTTACGTATCCGCTCAACGGGCGAGGATGATCGAGTATCTTGGCACGGCGCTTCCTTGGAATGCGCTCCCGGCGGAAGTTCGGCGCGTGTATGATCGCGCGATTGTATCGACTGCGACAATTCCGCTGTTGCGAGAACTGAGCAGTGCCGTGACACGCTTGGCACCAGAAGGAGGTGCCCGCGCGCAGACGCTCTCAATTCTCGAGAAGCTTGAACGTCGAGTTTCGCTGTATCGCGAGGATATTCTCCGGATCCTTGGCGATGCGGACGAATTCCTCGAACAGGATCGCTCGATGCTGCTTGATCGAGAGCTTCTGGATCTCGCCCGTGTTCGCACCGAGGAACAGCGCGACTCAAACACCTTCGACGCGGTGGACATGCCGCTGCTCCTTCGTCTGGCGCAGCTGAAGGGTCTCGGACGGCAACGTTCGGCGTATCAGCACATCGCCGTCGACGAGGTTCAGGACATGAACCCAGTGGAGCTTTCGCTCATTTCAGGAAGCGTGCCGAACTCAACCGCGCTGACGTTCGTGGGTGACGCGGCACAAGAGCTCTCCCCACTGCAACTTTTCGGGGGCTTTGAGGCACTTCGTGACGTGCAACAGGGCCGCCTGGTTTCACTCACGGTGAGTCATCGTTCCACACGCGCGATTATGTCGCTCGCTGATTATGTGCACGGCTCTGATCGAACGACCGGTGGTCGTCCGGGCAAACCGCCGCTGTGGTTCAAGTACGACACCGAGAACGGTGCCGTCACCGAAGCGATCAATTGGATCACGAGGCTCTTCGAGTCCTATCCGGGCAGCCTCGCGGTCGTCCTCTGCCGAACCGCTGCCGAGGCGAGGTTTGTCGGGGGCCTGTTACGGCCGACGTTCGGCAACCTCGTTCGCACGACGGGAGACGACGATCTTCGATTGGACGAAGGGATCCTCGTCGCAGACATTCCTTCCGCGAAGGGCTTGGAATTTCCCTTCGGCATGTTGTGGAACCCGAGCGCTTCCACTTATCCCGCTGACTCGCTCAGCCGAAACCTTCTGTATACTGCGATCACTCGAATCGAGGAGCGCTTGTGCATCGTCACATGGGGCCGACCATCGCCGCTGCTCCCGCCGAAAGCTGCGCGACTTACCCGCGTCGTTGATGAGGAAGTGGTCGATGAAGACGATGGACCACCGCTCCTCCTTGACCGAATGGGGGACT
>JADYYL010000466.1 GCA_020853655.1 Deltaproteobacteria bacterium | reverse complement strand
GGCGCCGGAGAGTGTGCGCGTCCGAAATTCACCGCCTCCCGTCCAAGCGCATGAAAGCAAAAGGAGCTCGGCAAGATGCTCGGATACTGGCGAACGATGAGCGAGGTAATCCTCTGCGTCGCTGAGTGCAGCCTCGGCAACGTGCTCTGCGAGAATGCCTTTGTCGCCGAAAGACGCAAACACGCTGGTCACGTTCTCAAACGCAAGCTCCACGACCACCAGATTTCCTGGGCCACATTCGTGCGGAAGTTGCTGCTGTGTCGACTCTGCGGCGGCCCAGTTCGTCTTTGACCGGACATACGCGAGTTCCCGTTTGCCTATCTCACCCGGCAAACCGGCAACAACGGCGCGCACACGCTTCGCAAGCAACGCACCTCGTTCCAGAACCTGAAGTGTCGCGACGGGCCTCGAAGGAATGATATCGACGACAACTCTTCCTCCTCCGGCGGGGTAGAATCCTGGGCGCTCGAGCGTCATTTCGACAGTCGCACCTAGGCTGTGGAGTATCGGCAGATAACTTCGGGCCACAAGATCGAACGTTGGCGCTCCTGGAATGTGAGTCCCTCCCTCAATCACCACGCGCGAAGGCTGCTCAGCTGAGAGCAGAGGAAGAAGAATCGTCTGAAGGAGGAGCATCACGCTTCCGGCGCTCCCGACTCGAAAGAGAAACTCTCCACCGCGAACGCCGCGAGGGGAGAATGCGAACTCGACGGATCCAAGATCCGCGCCAGAGATTTCTGCGTCGCCAATCGCTTCGCACGCTCGGATGGTCGTGAGATGTCGACGAAGCAGTCCCGGTAAGTCAGCTTCGCGCCGCACGCTCGAGATACGGAATGGCTTGCCGCTCAAGAGTGAGAGAGCGAGCGCGGTGCGGATGAGTTGTCCCCCGCCATGAGCGGAGGACCCGTCAATGTTGATCATAGACGTTTCTATGCAGCCCCTTTCAGACTGTCGTCGCCGTCTTTAATGACAAACCGAGCCTTGAGCGTTGCAACGGTCGTTGCAAGCCCAGCAGTCTCAACAGACTTCAGCACTTCCCGAAAATCCTTGTACGCGTCCGGCGCCTCATCGAGCGGATACTGCCGACAGTTCGAGAGAATGTCGTGCTTGTCCATCTCGGCATCGACTGTTTTCTGGTCCAACGCTCGCATCGCAGCCTTGCGTCCCATTGCCCGGCCTGCTCCGTGATTGACGCTGAAGCAGCTCTTCTCCGCACCCGCGGACGCGACCATGACCGCGGAGCCCTCGCGAGGATTTCCGGGGAGCAGGATCGGATGCCCGACATTCTCGAACGGCGTTCCTTTCAGCTCGTGATGCCCTGCGGGGAAAGCACGGGTCGCACCTTTCCGGTGAACCCAGTTGACGCGATTGTTCAACACCTCCTTGCGCGCGATGTTATGGCTGATGAAGTAGACCAGCTTTCCTCGCGCTCCCGGCAACACTTCCTGGAATGCCTCGAGAACAAGCGCGTTGATCAACAGATGGTTGATCGTTGCGAAATTCGCCCCGAGCGACATGTCGTCAATGTAATCGTTCGCTTCCTGCGTTCCGAGCGGAGCGTAGACGAGTTCACGATCATCGCCTGGGAACGGAATGCTCCAGTCATTAAACTTTCCTTGCAACGCCGCAAACTGTCCCATCGCGAGATTATGGCCGAATCCCCGCGAACCGCAGTGCGAGAGGAAGGATACCTGCCCGTCGACGAGGCCGAATGCCTTTGCCGCTCGTTGCGCTTCCTCGGAGTCTCCGACACGGACCGCATTACATTCGCCGAAGTGATTGCCGCCGCCGTAGGATCCGAGCTGTGCGACTTTCTCTTCGAATTTCGGAAAGCGACCTGTTTCGAGGAGAAGCTCCAGTCGCGATGCAAGCGCGTCGGATGTGTCATCGTGACCAACGTGTTTCGAATCTTCGCAGCGGTAGCTCCACTCCCACGGAATACCGATTGCTTCGCAGACGTCTTTCGAAGCGCCTTCGATGATCCCTTTCTTTCCAATGAACGTCTGAACTTTCCGCGCTTTTTTCGCAGACCGTTGCCCACGACCGGGGCCAGTTGGGGTTCGTTCGCAAATCGCTTCGATCAATGCGCGGCGGACTCGTCGGTCGGCAATCGCGTCATCCGGAACGTCGAGCTGAAGAAGGCTCATGGAACATTTGATATCGACCCCGACTGGGCCGGGATAGATGTGCGTCGGCGAGACGAGAACGCACCCCACGGGAGCTCCATAGCCAGCATGCCCATCAGGATTGAGAACGAGGTCAGTGACTCCCGGCGCGAGTCTCGAATTGATAGCCTGCTGGAGACAGGTTGCATCAAAGCCGTCACGGATCGCCTGCGTGCCAATCACCGTAATCGGTCTGACCTTCTCGTTCGTAACCGGAAGGATCCCAACCGCTTCGCTCTGCGCGATGATTGCCGGCCGCTCTTTTGTTTCGTTCTTCATATCGTTCCTTTCTCTGTTCAACATCAAAGAGACGACAGGGGACAAGAAAGCCGGGACAGTCTCGAGAGCAAGCTCCCGAACACAAGGTATCGTTGTAGTCCACAGCAGCATTCCTCTCGGCGCCTCAGCGCTGGCGGTAACAAAGGTTCGTGAGACGTTCCCGGTGCTCGTCCTCTGGGATGAGCTACCTCCGGATCAATGTAGTCTCACGGGCATTTCCCGCCAGCGATCAAGCTCCGTTCGAGCCAACCGCGCGAGCATCGGCTCGCAATCACAACCAACTACGCAACCCTTCGACAGAGAAGAAGCCCCGAAGCGACAAGTCATCGCTGAGAGTCTGACATGGTTGAATGTATTCCCAGCTCTATTCTCCTCGGGGCTTCAGCACTGGCGAGAACAAGGGGTGCGAGATATCTCCGGTGTTCGCTTCCTTTCGGACGAACTACCTCCGGTGCGATGTAATCCCGCGAGCATCTCTCGCCAGTGATCAAACTCCTCAGTGCCGTTTTAAGCTGAGCTCCATCTCCGACATCGGGGAGGGTGGGCCGCTTTCGCCCACCTCTCCCACACAGTCCATTTCTAT
>JADYYL010000465.1 GCA_020853655.1 Deltaproteobacteria bacterium | reverse complement strand
GGGAAGTTATAGTGCAGCATGAAGGTCTTTTCGTAACGCTCGGTGAGCGAATCGATCGTCTGCGTATCCATCGAGGTGCCGAGCGTCGTCGTCACAATCGCCTGGGTTTCACCCCGGGTGAAAAGTGCAGAACCGTGAGCGCGCGGGAGCAGTCCCACTTCGCACTCGATCGGTCGAACGTCGGTCAGGCCACGGCCATCGATACGTTTCTTCGTGTCGACGATGAGTTGTCGTGCGACTTGGTCGTAGATCGAATGGAAGGCGTGGTTGATTTCACCAGCAGCTTCTGGCTTCTCGGCGACGAGCGGAGCGAGGACTTCGTCCTTCACCTTCTTAATCTGCTCGTAACGCTCGGCCTTGTTCACGGTCGAGAGCGCGGTGCGGACACCGGCAGACGTGAGTTGCTCAACCTTGGACTTCAACGCGGCATCTCGCGTCACCGTCTTCACGACTGCCTTCTCCTTGCCGACCCGCTTGCGGAGGTCTTCTTGGAGGGCGATGAGCTTCTTGATTTCGCCATGTCCGAAGTAGAGCGCGTCGAGGATTTCAGATTCCACGACGACATTTGCTCCGCCTTCAACCATGACGAGCGCGTCTTGCGTGCCAGCGACAACGATCTCGATGTCCGATCGCGTCAGCTCTTCCTTTGAAGGATTGACGACGAACTTGCCGTCGAGCCGTCCCACACGGACGCCTGCGAGCGGAGAGAGGACCGGGAGTGAAGAGAGGTGCAACGCGGTGCTCGCGCCGACCATCGCCAACATGTCGGGGCTATTCACGCCGTCAGCGGAGATCACCGTGCAGATGATCTGCACTTCGTCGAAGAAATCGTCTTGGAAAAGCGGGCGGACCGGACGATCAATTAATCGCGCGGTGAGGATCTCTCCTTCAGAGGGACGCGCTTCACGCTTGAAATATCCGCCTGGGATCTTCCCGGCAGCGTAGGTCTTCTCTTGATACTCAACCGTCAGCGGGAAGAAGTCCTGCCCCATCCGCGCCGGACCGGTACAGACCGTGACGAGCACCATCGTGTCGCCGGAGCGAACGATGACGGCACCATCGGCTTGCTTCGCAATCCATCCGGTTTCGATACTAATTTTCTTGTCTTGAATCGTCGTTTCGACAACGACGCGAGAGTTTGCACTCGTTTTGATTTCCATTGAGAGTCCTGGTCCTGGTGTAGTGTCAGGTTAAAAAAGATGTGGGTGTGAAGACGAGAGTGTCAGCCAGCAAGTGGTTGCAGCAAACCCCGGCTCGACCACTCGATTTGAGAGTGCCCCAGAGGAACAGGCCTGAGGAGCACGATCGAGAGGAAGAAATCGAACCGGTGGGATTGCGCAAGTTACTTACGGAGTCCGAGCTCTTCGATGAGCTTACGGTATTCTTGAACGTCCTCGCGGCGGATGTATTCCAGCAGGCGCTTGCGCCGACCGACGAGCTTCAGAAGGCCACGTCGTGAGTGGTTGTCCTTCGGGTTCTTTTGAAAGTGAGCTTGCAGGTCGTTGACGCGCGAAGTGATGAGCGCAACCTGGACGCGGGATGAGCCGTTGTCTTTCGGGTTGATCGCGAACTTGCGAACGATGTCCTGCTTCTGATCTATCGTAAGTGCCATTAACACTCCTTGTCGTGCCTATTTTTATCGACTGTGGTTGCGGCCGTTCTATACCAAAAGGCCGCTAAATTCAAGCGCTTGGGGGAATTTCTCGAGGGCCCCAAGCCCGGTTCGCCTTAAAAAATGAGGCGAAAATACCTTGGAAATTCATAGCCCTCGCAAATCACCCCTCAACTCGGACCAAACACCGCACTTTCCAATCGTGCAGAGCGGCGTCCGAACGCTCGACGAGACCATAAAACCGAGCCTCCCCGTCAAAAACAGCCGCAAGCTCCGGCCGAGCGGGCCCCTGGCTATCAGGCTGCCGATTCCGGAGCGCGTCCTGATTTCCCCGCGCAAGACTGGTCAGCTCATCATTCGAGAGCACTATCTTGGAAAGCCCTTCGACGATTGCCTCCATCGGGAGAACAAATGGTTCGATGCTTGAAGCCGCGAGCAACTCGTCCAACGGGTGCGCATTTTCGATCGAGAACGCTCCGCTCAGTGTGCGGCGAATCGATTCGAGACACGCAGGAACTCCGAGAGCACCGCCGATATCACGCGCGAGACTTCGAACAAATGTGCCCTTTGAGCAGCGCACTGCATACGAGAGCTGCGAGCGATTCTGAAACTCGAGCGCAATTTCGCGGATCGTGACGCACCGAGGTTCGTGCTGAACGTCCACGCCCTTACGCGCGAGTTCGTAGCTGCGCTTTCCGTTGAGTTTGATCGCGGAGACCGCGGGTGGCGCTTGCATGATCTCGCCACGAAATTGCTTCTCAAGTTCACGGGCCAGCGCGCTGAGATCTCGCCCATCAAGCGCCGCGAGTGCTTCATCCCGCGAGGTAACGGCACCGGTTATATCGTCTGTATCGGTCGAGAGACCCAGGCGGATGACGCCGGAATACGCCTTATCTCCGTCGAGGAAGAGCGTCTGCAGCTTGGTGGCCTTCCCGAGGAACACCAACAGCAGTCCCGTCGCCATCGGATCGAGAGTTCCCCCGTGACCGATCTTTGCGATCGAGTGCTTGCGTTCTAGGCGACGGAGAACTTCCGCAGAGGTGATGCCTTCCGGCTTGTCGACGAGGAGCGCGCCGTTGAGTTCGGTTTCTACTGCAGCCATGATTACGACAACCCGGAGAACTCCGTGCCGACCGCTTCAACAATTTGGCGCTCGACGTCCTCGATTGCTCCTTGCAGCGTGCAGCCTGCCGCGGCGCGGTGTCCCCCTCCGCCAAACATTCCGGCGACACGATTCATATCGACCGACGCATCTTTTGCTCGAAGGCTCACCTTCCATCCCTTCTCGAGCTGCCGGATGAGCACGGCGCAGATGCTGCCCTCGAGCATCCGCAGCTCATCGACAATGCCATCCGTGTCTTCCGCCGTCGCGCCTGCCGTATCGAGCATCCCTTGCGTGATGACCGCAAGCGAAAGTCGGCCTTGCAGCGCAGGGCGCATCTCCGCGAGCGTGAGCGCGCGGAGGCGGAACATGCGAATGGGCACTTCGTAATAGAGTTGATTGGAGATCGTTTCGACGACCGCTCCGGCGCTGACGAGATCCGCGGCATTCCGCAGCGTTTCTGCAGTCACATTTCCAAAGCGAAACGAGCCCGTATCGTCGAGCACGCCTGCATACAGCAGCGTCGCAATCTCCGGGGTCATCGGGCATTCAAGCGCGCGAAGAATACGGAGCGTCAGCTCCGACGCAGACGCCGTCTTCGAGTCGATATAATTCATCTTGCCGTAGCGCTCGTTCGAAACATGGTGATCGATATTGATCGTCACCGGCGCGAGGGCAAAGAGAGCATCGTGATGCGGCCCAAGGCGACGCTTTGTTGCGCAGTCAATCGCGACCACGACCGAAAATTTTTCCTCCGGGAGCTCGGAAGAGTACACGTCAATGGCCTCGGTCAAACCCAACATCCGTCGCGGAACGCCATCGTGCAGATAAACCTCCGCGGGAATCCCCAGCGCACGCAATCCGAGAGCGAGGCCACAGCTTGAACCAACAGCGTCCGGGTCGGGCGCGATATGCGAGGAGATCAACACGCTTTCCGCGCGCTTCAGCTCAGCGAGAATTGGCTCAAGACGATCACTCATGTTTCGTGTTCCCAGTGAAATGAAGTGGTTTTCGGTGGGGCGAGCCGGTCGCGCATTCGAAGCGAACGGCTACGACGAACTCAGCGCCCCGGACTTCTGCAGGAGGAAGTCGATTCTCGCACCTTGAGAAGCAGAGCCGTCGAATGTGAAATGCAGAGTCGGGACATAGCGAAAGTCTAGCTCTTGAGCGATTCGCCGCTTGAGCTCCGTTCGCGCGGCATGGAGCGCTTCCCTCGCCTCTTTCACCGACTTGTCATCTTCGGTGAGGATTGGAGGGGGGCCCGTGAGCTCCGCCTTGGGTCCGGTTTCGAACGTCGTCCAATAGATCTTCGCCGTGCGGAGATCGGGGCTCACGTCGACTTCTGTCAACGTGATGCGCGCGAGCCGGTCGTCTGTCGAACGCGCGAGCTCAACTCCGAGGAAACCTCGGAGAAGCTCGGCCGCGCGTTGTCGACGGAATCCTTTCATGCCGGCAGTCCTGTGCGAGCGACTTCTTCGATCTTATAGACTTCGATGATATCGCCTGCTCGAATGTCTTGATATCCGTCGATTCCGATACCGCACTCGTAGCCTGCCTGGACTTCCTTCACGTCCTCCTTGAAGCGGCGAAGACTTCCCATCTTCCCTTCGTGGATGACGCGGTTGTCACGAAGCAAACGAACCAAAGCTCCACGTTGGATCGTACCATCGAGCACGTAAGCACCTGCGATCAGCCCGTGGCGCGGAACCTTGAACGTTTCACGAACTTCCACGCGACCAAGCGCGCTTTCCTTCATCTGCGGTGCGAGCAAGCCTTGGAGCGCGAGCTTCACCGTGTCGATGAGTTCGTAAATGATCCGCGAGTAGAGGATGTGCACGCCAAGCTGTTCTGCGAGCTGAGCTGCTCGCGGTTCTGCTCGAACGTTGAAGCCGATCAACAAGGCGCTCGACGCAGAGGCGAGCTGCACGTCATTCTCGGTGATAGCGCCAACGCCGCGGTGGACGAGTTTCACTCGAGCCTCGTCGTTCGCCAGAGGGCCAAGCGTCTCGGCAATCGCTTCAACCGATCCGTGCACGTCGCCCTTCACGATCACCGCGTATTCCTTCATCCCGCTTTGCGAGACTCGGGCATTCAACGATTCGAGCGTAAGCGGACCAGAGAAGAGAGCCGGCATGGACTCGCGAGTGCGCAGTTTACTTGCACGCTCTTCCGCAATCTCACGGGCTTCAGACTCGGACGGGAACACAACGAAATCGTCACCGGCCTGAGGAGTCACCCCTGCCCCGACGACCTCGACCGGCATTCCCGGCCCAGCTTCCGACAATTGTTTCCCTTCGCCGGAAACCAACGCTCGGACTTTTCCGCTCGTAGCTCCGCAGAGAAAGATGTCGCCCTTCTTCAAAGTTCCGTTTCGGATCAACACCGTGAACAGCGGTCCCCGGCCCTTATCGAGCCGAGACTCCACGACCGTTCCATACGCTGCCCGGTCTGGGTTTCCACGCAGTTCGAGGATTTCCGCCTGCGCGTAGAGGTTCTCGAGCAGAAGGTCGAGTCCCTGACGAGTATGCGCAGACACGGGAACGATAATCGTATCTCCACCCCAGTCCTCGGACACGAGTCCGTGTTCGGTGAGCTGGGTGCGAATGCGCTCGAGATTCGCGCCTTCCTTGTCGATCTTGTTTACCGCGACGATGATCGGGACTTCCGCCGCCTTCGCGTGGTTAATCGCTTCGATCGTCTGCGGCATGATGCCGTCGTCGGCAGCAACCACCAACACAACGATGTCGGTGATCTTCGCACCGCGGCTTCGCATCGCCGTGAATGCTTCGTGACCCGGCGTATCGAGGAAGGTAACCGATCCCCCCGTCGCGAGCGGAACGTTATAAGCGCCGATGTGTTGTGTGATTCCGCCAGCCTCGCCCTTCGCGACACTGGTCTTCCGAATCGCATCGAGCAACGAAGTCTTTCCGTGGTCGACGTGACCCATCACGGTCACGACGGGCGGTCGCAACACGAGCTTTGACGGATCATCTTCGGCCTTGAGCTCGGAGATGATTCCCTCTTCGTCACGGCCGGTGTTCACCACTGCCGATCCAAATTCTGCCGCGATCAACCCTGCCGTATCGAAATCGACCAGCTGGTTCACATTGGCCATGATGCCGAGGTTCATGAGGTGGCCGATGACTTCGACCGACTTGACCCCGAGCCCCTTCGCGAGTTCGCCAACGGAGATCTCTCCGTCGACCTTCACGAGCTTCTTAATCTCTCGACCGGTTGGTGCGGCCGAGCTGCTCGTATCGCCGTCACTTCCGTCGCGACGACGGCCGCCTTTGCGATCCTTACGACCTCTCCAAGCATCACGCTCGTTGTCATAATCGACGAGGTCGTCGGTCCGGATGATCTGTTTCTTTTTTCGGTGCTTCTTGAAAAGCGACTCGTCTTCCGTCGGAGCAGCTGCGGCGCCGCCGACCTTGCGCTTCACCGGACGGGCTGTCTTCCCACCAAGTGCTTCGGGTTCAACATAGGCTGGGGAGACATCACCACCGCGCTTCGGGGCTTCCCGACGCACTGGTTCAGCCTTAACGGGAAGCTCGAGTCGACCGAGCACCTTTGGCGCACGGATATCATGGCGCTGACGAAGAACTCGGAGATTTTCGACGCCCTCCGCTGCGGCGCTCGCTGCTGCGGCTGCGCTCGCCTCGGAGGACTTATCTTCCCCCACCTCTGCCACTGCCTCCTCGGTCTTGGCACGTGCTTCACGGATGAATACACGCTGACCGGGGTCACGCCGGATGACGCTCTCGCGCCCATCCGAAGTCGTTTGGACACGGACAACTGATGATTCGTCGACTGGCGGCGGCGGAGCCTCGACAATCGGAGCCGCAACCGGTTCTTCCGGCGCGACTTCTACTTCAACTTCAACTTCGACTTCTGCGACTTCCGCTACTGCAACGGGGTGCTTCGGTTTCTCATGAAACAGGGCGTTCGCACGCGCAAGTGCGGCCTGGCGATCGTCACGCTCTTTCCCCAGATCTGGGGTCAGCGAGCCGAACGTCATCGACGGTGGAGGAAGATCGTTCAAATCGATCTGCTTGGTCGGCTCTCCCTGTCCTTCGCCTTCAGCACCCGGCTCACGCTTCTTGCGGATGATCACGTTCCCTTGGCGACGCTCGGTCATGATGGCGCCATCGCGCTCGATCTGACGAACCAGCCCACCTTCGGTGCTCACTGCGTCGCGAATCACCGAGCGCCGGATCTTCTCGGCTTCGGAGTCCGACAGCGTGCTTGAGTGGGATTTCTTTCCCTCTATTCCAAGCGTATCGCACAGACCGAGAACCACACGGTTCTCGAGGCCGAGCTCTTTCGCCAACTCATACACACGAATCTTCGACATGTTTGCCTGCATTCTTTCCGCCGGACTCTCCGGCCTCCTGTGCCCCAAAGGGCCGAATCACTGTTTCAAAATCTGACGTTACGAAAATCTCGACCACTCTCTGGTCGTTTCGAGGATTCCTCCCCGGTTACATTGCGACGGCTCGCACGATCACGTTCAAAGACGTATCGTTCGATCCTTCCGGTGGCTCGCTGCCTTCTGCAGCCCGCCCTCGAGCGTCGCCCTCAGCTCCTCAAGCTTCTCGCGAATCGCTCCGCAAGAACCCGGAATCGCAGCCCTCACCAACTCCACCGCAGTCGGTTTCTCCGACTGATCAGGCCGAATCCGCAGCCGGTGAGTTTTTCCCTCACTCGACACCTTCGACACCGCCTTCGAGCCTCGCCCGCCTCGGTTTCCTTCCGACCGCGCTCGCTTTGCGCGAAATGGTCGAGAGTTCCGAGCCGCGCGCTCTGCCTGAGCATCGAACTTCTTCGACAACAGACAGGACACCGTCGGATGGCAGTAAAAGCCTCTCGCCTGCCCCTTCCCCAACGAATCGAGCTGCACTTCCCACATCCCCGCCGAGCCGTCTACGGGAACGATGATGAACCGAACCAACTCTCCCTTCTCCGCAACTTCGCGGCAGGCGATGCACGTTCGAGCCACCATCTTCTAAGAAACCTCGGTTAGATCGTCGCCGGGCGTTGGACCCGGAGGAACGCTTCAACCGCGCTGCATACCATCTGCGCCTGATCCGAGACGAGACCGGTCACACCCTTCAACTCATCAGGCGAAACCGCCGCGAGCATCTGGAGAGACTTGTACCCATTTCGCAGGAGCACTTCCTTCACTTCTGCAGGAATGACGAGCTGATCGATGTCGGTGAGATCGCGCAACGCTTCATCTTCCGATTCCGACTGCAATCGCATTGCCTCGTAGAGTTCCTGAGAACCCTTGTGAATGATGCTTGCTCGCTCCGGCTCAAGGCCCTCGACCTCAAGGAGATCTTCAAGGGCAGCTTCCGCAACATCTTTCACGGATCGATACCCTTCCTGATACAGCAGCTCGGATTCGCCGAAGCCAATACCAGTGATCGATTCGAGCGCCTTGCGCGCCTTCTTTGATTCCTCTTCCGCGACGGATTCGCTTCGGACGTCGATGCGCCAGCCGGTCAACTTCGAAGCCAACTTCACGTTGAGTCCGCGGCGACCGATAGCGAGAGAAAGCTGATCATCGGGAACAACGAGTTCCATCGCATGTTCTTCTTCATCAACGACCACTCGGACAACCTTGGCAGGTTGAAGAGCGAGCGCCACGAAGCTCGGTGCATCTTGCTTCCAGGTGACAATGTCGACACGCTCGCCTCGGAGCTCGGAGACAACCGCCTGGACACGCGATCCCTTGATACCGATACACGCGCCTTCGGGGTCGACACTCGGGTCGTTCGAATAGACGGCAATCTTTGCGCGCTCGCCCGGCTCTCGCGCAACGCTTCGAATCTCGACGATCCCTTCCGCGATCTCGGGGACTTCGAGTTCGAACAACTTACGCATGAATTCGGGGTGGCTGCGAGTAAGAACAACTTGGGGGCCGCGCGCATTCTGATCGATATCGAGAATCATCGCGCGAACGCGGTCACCCTGACGATATCGCTCTTTCGAGATTTGCTCGCGTTCTGGCAGGACCGCATCGGTTCTGCCGAGGTTCACAACGATGCTTCCGCGCTCGAAGCGTTGAACGATACCGTTGACGAGCTCTCCCTTCCGGTCGCGGAACTCTTTGTAAATGATGTCGCGCTCAGCGTCGCGCAGCTTCTGAATGATCACCTGCTTTGCGGTCTGAGCAGCGATCCGGCCAAGCTCCGTGGAATTCAGCTTCCGTCCGAGTTCCTCGCCGATCTTACAATCGACTTGAAACTCTTTCCGAGCGTCTTCCAACGTGGTCTGCGTATCGTGATCCGTGACGACATCGACCACCGTTCGGAATTCGATGACCTCGATCTCACCCATATCAGGGTTGTAAATCGCTTCGAGGTTTCGATTGTGGCCGAAGTGCTTCTTCGCCGCGCTCAAAACTGCGGATTCCAAGGCGGAGACGAGCACTTTCTTGTCGATGCTCTTTTCTCGACCGACTTGGTTCAGGACTTGTTCTAAATCAAACTTGATACTCATGGTCTCAGATATACCTAATCAAACTGGTACTCTACATTTGCACGCTTAATGCTGCCGAGAGGCACCTGAACGTCTGAACGACTTTGTTCGTCGTGCAGAGCAATCTGGTCGTCACTCACTTCACGCAGTTCTCCGACATAAAAACGGGATGGAACTTCTTTTCCCGTCGCATCGCGCACTTCACGGGAAATGACCTTCACTCGTTCACCGATCGCACCAACAAAATGATCCTTCAGTCGCAAAGTCCGATTGATGCCCGGTGAGGAGACTTCAATTTCAGGTTCCGTGATCAAGCCGAAATTCGGCCCTTCGGCGAGAAAATACACCATCAGTCGGCGGCAGAGCCGGGTGCATTCTCCGCTCGTAATTCCGGGTCGCAATGTCGAGGGCTCTTCGCCTTCGGTAACGTCACCATTCGCCGCAATCCGCTCTACACCGCGAGGGCGATCGGCCGTGACGCGAAGTATCGATCCGCCAACACGTTCGAGGTCGTACAGCATGAGACCTTCGTCGGATGCGATCGACGCGATCTCCTTCCACAACCGGTTTTCAATTTCCACAAACGACATAATCGGCAATCAACTCAAATGCACACCACCCTCATCCCGAACCCCTCCCGTGCTGGAACCCGCGACACACGCGGACTCCGGGCGTCTGCACGCACGACGATGCGAGCAACACCGAAGGCAAGAGCGGATCCAAAGAACTTGGTATCCGAAATCGGTAACCGGCTCAGCACGTGAAGTAAACCGTGCAGTAGCACGATAAGTGAACCGTGCAGCGGAATCCGATAATCTCGTTTGGGAGGAATCGCGAACGAGGGTTCAACTGGGAGCGGAAGCTCCTATAAGGCCCCATTCCTTAACACGGTTCCTCGGGATTCTCAACCTCCGGGGAATCGCAGGGGGGAAGAATCCCTTGGCGAACTCGAGACTTGCCTCCCTTGAAAGGGCGCTGCGAGATTCTGTCTCGGCGGATATAACCGTCATTTCAAGCGGATATCGGCACCCCATTTGGACCGGCGAACGCAATTGGGCCGTCCGAGAGTCGGTAGTCCCAACCCGACGAAGCGCCTGAGCCGGCTTTTTCCCAAGGACCACATCCAAGACAGAGACCAGATTGGACGTAGAGAACATTGCCACACAAACCGCTGTTACCCCACCCGCGCGCCTGACGCGCCGAGCGTTCCTTGCGACAGTCGCGGCGGGGGCCTTCACCGGCGCATGGGCCCATGCCGTGGAACCGATGCTGCTCGGAGTCTCATATGACTCGCTGCCCATACTGACGGGATCGACCCCCATTCGACTGGCACACCTCTCCGACTTTCACGCGTGGCAGGCGACTCCCCTCACGTTGATCGAGAATGCGGCTGAGCAGACTGCCCGACTCCGTCCGGACCTCATCGTCATCACTGGTGATTTTATCACTCGTCAACTCCATGACCCGTCGGGCTATATCGCGGTGCTCTCGCAGTTCTCCGCGATTGCACCGACGTTTGCGATCTACGGAAACCACGATGGAGGCCGATGGGTCGCACGGTCCGGTGGCTACTCGAGCGTGGAGACCGTCGGCGCGGTGCTGCGCCGTTCGGGAATCAAGCCACTCTTGAACGAGCATATCTCATGGTCGAAAGGTGACTCGACCATTCATGTCGTCGGCCTCGGCGACTATTGGGCGCAAGAATGCATACCGTCACACGCTTTCGCTCAGCGACCGAACGATGGGCATCCGACCGTGGTCCTCTCACACAACCCCGATTCGAAGAGTGCGCTTGAAATGTATGACTGGGACCTGTTGCTCTGCGGCCACACGCATGGCGGGCAGCTCGTTCTTCCGTTCACGGGCATCGCGCCATTCGCTCCCGTTGAAGACAAACGATTTCTTCGCGGATTGCACGATTGGTCCAATCGCTTGCTCCATGTTTCCGCAGGTGTGGGTAATCTTCACGGACTGCGTTTCAACTGTCCTCCGGAGATCTCGCTTCTCGAGCTGAAAAGCCGAGGAGTCTGAACGAGCAGGCCCCCGTCAACACGTCGGGCGCTGAGCGCGACTGGAAGGCGCGGGCTAATCTTCGCGTTCTTCGAAGCGCACTCCGACGATTTCGTACTCCTTCTCGCCTTGAGGGAGTCGGACCTTCGCGATGTCAGATTCAGAGCGCCCGATTAATGCTCGGGCGAGCGGTGATAGGTATGAGATCAGTCCCTTCTCAATATCGGATTCGTCCTCTCCAACAATCTGAAGAGTGCGCTCCTCGCCAGTATCGACGTCGGCGATGACGACCGTTGCACCAAAGACCACTTTCTCACCGGAAAGTTTGCTCACGTCCACGACCTGCGCGTTCGACAGGCGGCTTTCAATCATTCGAATGCGGGCTTCCATCATCCCCTGCGCTTCCTTCGCGGCATCGTATTCCGCGTTCTCGGAGAGATCGCCATGCGCTCGCGCTTCCGCGAGGGCGTTAGCAGCCTCCTTGCGCCCCGTCGACTTGAGTCGGCCGAGTTCCTCTTGAAGCAGGCGAGAGCCCCGCGTTGTCATCGCCGATCGTTCAGACATATCGATGTCGCAAATATTCGATTCAGTTGAAGTTGCGTCGAACTCCGAAGGCGCTCACGCCACTCTTCGCTCAACATTGGAAAACTTTCACCGCCGAAAGCCGTTCAGACCGATCGGGCAGGGTCGTGCAACAACCCTACTCGGAAATCGCTGGAAGCGATTTCACGCGACCGTCAGGTCGCGCAATCTGAAAAAGTTGTCCGGAAGACGACTTTCTCACAGACATGCTTGCGCGCAGCTCATTGCTCGAAGCAATACCGAGATATGTATCACGGATTGCTGTAAGCAAATGGAGCAGGAAAGTATGTAAGTTTCACTTTGTATATTATACTTCGCGCTCCGTTGCACGTCTGACTCGAACTTGCATACCCACGCATCTCCGGACTGAAGGGTTTTACCGTAATAATGGCGATTCGCTCCGACCAACACGATCTCACACGCCTCAGCATTGACCGTCGCTCCGTCAATCCGGAAACCTCGACTTCTCGAAGGAGCTATTGGTTCGGAGGCATTGCGTTGTTGGCGCTCCTGATTGGGATCGCGTTCTTCACACGCTCCGGCGATTCATCGAACTCGACCGTCGAGCAGCCGACCGCCGTCAGGCAGACGCAATCTGTCGCCGGAGCGCCCGCAACACGGAGCACGCCGAAGTCCGGTGTGCTCAGCGCATCGGGTTATGTCGTTGCGCAACGAAAGGCCGCCGTTTCATCGAAGGCAACGGGGCGGATACGAGAGCTCCGAGTCGTCGAGGGGGACAAGGTCAAGGCGGGCGACACGATCGCCATCCTGGAGAACGAAGACCTCGAGGCCTTGGTGACTGCGGAACTCGCGGGAGTGCGTTCGGCGCAGGCGCGAGTGACATCAGCGAAGGCAGAACTTGCGAACGCGGAGCTCAATCTTCAGCGGATCACGACGCTTCGCGGCGCAAACGCGATCGCCATCACCGAGCTCGATGCAGCGCAGATGCGCGCCGCACAAACGCGAGCCCTTGTCGCCGTCGCGGAATCCGATGTGTCCCTTGCGGAAGCGCGCCTGGAGAAGTCGAAGGTGGATCTCGATTATACGATCGTTCGAGCACCGTTTGACGGCACGGTCCTCACCAAGAGCGCAGATATCGGCGAGATTGTTGCTCCGTTCGGTTCATCCACAAACGCTCGCGCCGCCGTCGTCACCCTTGCGGATATGGAGTCGCTTCAAGTCGAAGCGGATGTATCCGAAGCCAATGTGGCCAAAGTGTTCATTGGGCAGCGCGCAGAGATTACGCTCGATTCGTATCCAGAGAAGACCTATTTCGGGACCATCGTGAAGATCGTCCCGACAGTGGATCGAGCCAAAGCGACCGTGCTCACCAAGATCCGATTTGAATCGATCGATGAACGGGTGCTTCCTGAGATGAGCGCGAAGATTACCCTCCTCGGGAACAACAGCGGAGACTCCCAACCATGAA
Organism: Deltaproteobacteria bacterium; assembly: GCA_020853655.1. Lineage (GTDB taxonomy): Bacteria > Bdellovibrionota_C > UBA2361 > SZUA-149 > JADYYL01 > JADYYL01. Next base: position 3,585 of record JADYYL010000465.1, on the reverse strand, counting down.
CTCGGCAACAGACACTGCCACCTCCCCCGCTGCGCACTCTGCGCTGATCGTCGCGGACCGGATCTCGAAGAGCTACATGCGAGGCACGGAGCGACTTCAGGTCCTCGATGCTCTCTCCATCCAGATCGAAGAAGGCGAGTTCGTCGCTCTGATGGGTCCTTCCGGTTCGGGGAAGACGACCTTGCTCAACCTCATCGCAGGTTTCGACACCGCCGATGCTGGCTCGCTTATCGTCGCGGGGTCGAATCTCAGCTCACTAAGCGAGAACGAACTCTCCAAGTGGCGCCTCAATCACGTCGGATTCGTCTTTCAGTTCTACAACCTTCTTCCCGTTCTCAGCGCGCAAGAGAATGTCGCGCTCCCGCTCATGCTTTTCGGGATGTCGGCAAAGGAACGAAACGAGCGAGCTCGTTTCTCGCTTGAGGTCGTCGGGCTTGGTGACAGAGTCAAACACCTTCCGAGCGAACTCTCCGGCGGGCAAGAGCAACGCGTCGCGATTGCCCGAGCGATCGTCACCGATCCCAAGCTCATTGTAGCGGACGAACCGACGGGGGATCTCGACCGAGCTTCGGCCGAAGAGGTTCTCGCATTGCTCAAGCGACTCAACACAGAGTTCAAAAAGACGATTGTCATGGTGACCCACGATCCCGCGGCTGCGAGCCATGCATCTCGCATTGTTCGGTTGGATAAAGGGAAATTGGTCGGGTAACGTATGGAACTCGCCTCCCTCGCCTTTCGCACCCTGCGTCGACATCCGCTTCGCTCGCTCCTCACGGCGTTGGGCATCGCGGTTGCGCTGACCGCTTTTGTCTTGATCCGAACGATTATCGGCGCGTGGTATTCCGGCGTCGAGGCGTCGGTCAAAGATCGGCTGATCGTTCGAAACGCTGTGTCGCTCGTGTTCTATCTCCCGCAATCGTATCAGGCGCAGATCGAGCAAATCCCCGGAGTCGAGCTGGTCGGTCACGGCAATTGGTTCGGCGGCAAGTTCCGTGACGAGGAGATGCGCTTCCAGCAGTTCGCTGTTGATGAGCACTATGTCGACATCTACTCGGAGTATCAGACGTCGCCGCAAGAACGTGAGTCGTGGGACAAGAACCGAAAGGGACTCCTGGTCGGTCAGAGCATTGCGGATACCTACGGCGTGAAACCCGGCGACAATCTCCGCCTCACCGGGACGATATTCCCCGGGGATTGGGATTTCGAAGTCAGCGGAGTTTTCAAGGCGCAAGAGTCCGGTAAGGATACGCGCATCATGTATTTCCACTACGACTACCTGAACGAACGCAACAAAGCGGAGCTCGGACGTCAGCCAGATCAAGTCGGTTTCTACGTCGTGCGGTTGAAAGCCGGCGCGAACGTCGCCGAGATCGCCAAAGCGATCGACGAGAAGTTCGCCAACAGCTTTGCGGAAACGCTCACAGAGACAGAGACCGCGTTCATCCAGGGCTTCGTGTCGATGTCGAGCGGAATTATCGCGGCGCTCAACGCCGTCTCCGTTGTGGTGGTGCTGATCATGCTCCTGGTGCTCTCCAATACGACGTTGATGTCCTTTCGGGAGCGATATCGGGAGTTCTCAGTTCTCAATGCCCTCGGATTCTCGCAGCGGCACCTCAGTCTGCTGGTGGTGGGAGAGGCGGCCGTGCTCTCCTCCGCGGGATTCGTTCTGCTGCTTATTGCGCTCACGCCTGTGTTCCTCCTCCCGGCGAAGTCGTATCTCGGCGAGCTCGTCAACTTCTTCCCGGTCTTCCGAGTATCGATGTCGACATTGGCATTTGCCGTCGCGCTCGCGATCGGCGCGGCTCTCATCGCGGCGTTCCCGCCTCTCCTCGCTCTTCGTCGGATGAAGGTCACGGACGGACTTCGACTCATTCATTGAGCGCTATTTGATATGGCTTCCAATCCTCTCTCGCTCGTCTACAATCTCCGCCATATCTCGAGGCGCAGGACGCAATCACTCTTCACGATCGTCGGTATCGCGCTCGTCGTCTTTGTTTTCGTCGCCACGCTCATGTTGGAGGAAGGATTGCGATTCACCCTCGCATCCACGGGATCGCTCGAGAACGCCATCGTGCTCCGCGTCGGCGCCGAGAACGAGATACAGAGCGGTGTGAATCGCGAGGCCGCGTCGGTCATCGAGATGGATCCGTCTGTCGCGACAGATGCCGACGGAAATCGGTTGCTGACGAAAGACGTCGTTGTCCTCATATCGATGAAAAAGCGGGTCGATGGCCAGCCAAGCAATGTGAATGTCCGCGGCGTGCTCCCAGCGGCACGGATGCTCCGGGATGGAATCACCATCATCGAAGGTCGACTCCCCACACCGGGGACCCGCGAAGTGATGCTCGGACGCGCAATCCACACCAGGTTCCTCAACACAGACATCGGAAGCCAAATCCGGATGGTCGGAACGGAGTGGACGGTCACAGGCATTTTCGATCCGGGGATGAGCGCATTCGGATCGGAGATATGGGGAGACGTCGACATCCTCCTGCCAGCGTTCCGCCGCGATCGGTTCTCAAGTGTCACCTATCGACTGAACGGGAGCGAGCCCTTTGACGTCATCAAGGAGCGGCTGGAAAGCGACAAACGGTTGTCCGTCACGGTCATCCGGGAGCAGGAATTCTACGCGCGACAAAGCCGGGTCCTTGGCCTCTTCATTCGGTATGTCGGAATTTTTGTGAGTGTGGTGTTCAGTCTCGGTGCAATGATTGGCGCCATGATCACGATGTATAGTGCGGTCGCGAACCGCACACGGGAGATTGGCATTCTCCGAGCGCTCGGTTTCGCACGGAATGTCGTTTTTCGAGCGTTCCTCCGCGAATGCGTTGTCCTCTCTTTGATCGGTGGCGTTGGCGGGTTGGTTCTCGCATCGTTGCTCGTCTTTGCGCATATCTCCACCACGAATTTCCAGACGTTCTCGGAACTTGGATTCGGCTTCCGAATCACTCCAAGAATCGCCATATCGGGGATGATTTTCGCGCTCATTATGGGCACCCTCGGCGGGGCGCTCCCAGCTCTCCGCGGCGCCCGACTGAGAATCCTGACGGCGCTCAAGGATTGAGTGCCGTGACATCGTCGATTTCTCCGTGGTATGCACTCCGTTCCATGCATCCTGCGGAGGCCTTTATGCGAACGACTGTCGCTGTCGCACTTTCTCTCTCTCTTCTATCCATCTCTGCTTGCAGTGGCGCCGGGCAACGCTCGAAAAGCCGCGAGGTTCCCGAGCGCGATACCGAAATGCAAGGAGGTGACGTGGAATTGCTTGCCCTCCGCTCAACACCGGCGGGCGCATCCGCAAAGCTCTCCACCGGGGAGAGTTGCACCACGCCATGCAGCGTGAAGAAAAAGAAGGGATCCGTCTTCTCCGTGACTTTCTCGAAGGAAGGCTACGCATCGAGAACCGTACCCGTCTCAAACAATCTCGAAGCCCTTCGAAAGTTCAACCGAGCCAAAGGACGGTCGGTAGAGAACTTGACCGTGACGAACCTCAAACTCACGCCGAATCCGGTGTCCGTAAATCTCGAGCCAGAGTGGTCGAAGTAACGGAGCGGTACGATCTGCGCGGCGACGCGCGGAGCGTTG
>JADYYL010000464.1 GCA_020853655.1 Deltaproteobacteria bacterium | reverse complement strand
TCGCCGTGCAGGGACCTGCGTCCGAGCGCGTGATGGAGTTGATGTCCCCGGGTGCCGGCCACTCCCGAAAGGATTTTCCGCTTTTTGCTTTCCGAGAAACACCGTGGACTTCGGGCAACTCGGAGTGGCACACAATTGTTGCTCGAACCGGCTACTCAGGGGAGGACGGTTTCGAGATATTTATGCCGAACAGCGCGGCCGCGCCGTTCTGGAGCGCGCTCCTCGAGCGAGGTGCTCCACTCGGGATCCAGGCGTGTGGGCTCGGCGCGCGCGATACGCTTCGCCTTGAAGCCGCGCTTCCGCTCTACGGCCATGAACTGCGGGACGATCTGAACATTGCTGCTTCGAACGTCGCATGGACCATCAAGTGCGAGAAGGGCGAGTTCGTCGGTAGCACTCACATCAAGAGCGCTTTGGAGAACGGTTTTCGCCAGAAGCTCTGTGGGCTCGAAGTTCTCGATCCCGGTATCGTTCGGGATGGCGTGCTTCTCTACTCTGGCACTTCGAATGTGGGGTTTGTGACGAGCGGGACCAAGACGCCAACGGTCAACAAGTCGATCGCTCTTGCCTATCTCGATTATGCTTTGGCCACGCCGGGGATAGAGGTGGAAGCTGATGTCCGAGGGAGACGGCTCCGAGTGCGGGTTGTGCCACTCCCGTTCTATCGGCGACCGAAGGCCGCAAGTTCGTAACGTGTGAACATAAATGGCTGCGTTCGCGGGTGCGAACAAGGCTTCGCTTCGAGAAAAGACCTTATTAGGAGAGGAACATGAGCACCCCAACCAATCTCAAGTATTCAAAAGATCACGAATGGGTCAGCGCAACGGGTGGAGCCACCCGAGTGGGTATTACAGATTTCGCGCAGCACGAACTGGGAGACGTGGTCTTCTGTGAACTTCCCGAAGTCGGACGCGTTCTGAAGAAGGGCGAGGCATTTGCTGTTGTTGAGTCAGTCAAAGCTGCGAGTGATGTCTACGCCCCTGTGAGCGGAAAGGTCGTGAAGCGAAACGACTCGCTCACGAGCAATCCTGAGCTCTTGAATACATCGCCCTATGAGAGCGGATGGATGATTGAGGTCGAGGCCACCGACTCCGCAGAGCTCGGGGCGCTGATGGACTCCGCAGCTTACGATGAGCTGCTGAAGGGGGCGTGAGCTGAACGGCGCACCTCTGTCCGGTGACGTTGGGGAACTTCCGGGACAACGGTGTTCCAATCCTTCTCGTGTGTTCTCCTCTGCGGCGGATAATCATCCGTGAGAAGAGGCGTCATTGGTCGGAAGAGCTGGCGACGGTCTCAATGGTCGCTTCACACTGAATTCACCTGTCTCGAAGTTGGGTGCTCCTTTCCCCAACATAAAAACTTCGACCCTGTGCGTTTCCCGCGAATCTCGGGCGCCTTTGTCGTCGACGGGCCGCGGTCGCGTGCGGTCGCTTCGTTCCGGCCCAATCCACAACCCTCTACCGGAACAGCGGGATGATCTTTCCATGCTTCTTTGGAGGCGTCGCCGGAAGAATTCGCTGCGCCCAGGACGTCAGTGCTTCGCGTATGTCCGAGGAATAGTCGTAGTTCTCAAACGGGCGGAAGCTCTTCGGTGAGGAACTCGTCCTGTTCTGGATCTTCTCGATGACATCTGGCCTCACTCCAATTTCCCTCAGTCGATACTGAAAGGTCCGCCGAATATCCCGAGGCGAGAACTGGAATGGGAAGTGCACGCGCTCGTTGAGCGCCTTTGTCGCGCGGCCGAGATGACTAAAGTGCGAATCCAGTCCGGTGGAGAATACAAAGCGGCTGCGGCCTGCGAGGGGGCGGAGAGCCCTGAGCGTTTGGACGAGCGCTGGAACGAGAGGCAACTCGTGGAGGTTCGTTGGCGTATCGTCGATTCGCCACGTCTCGAACTGGATGTTTCTCCATTCCATCCCCAGCACATCCTTCGGCTGTTGCCCGGTGAGGAGGAGGAACTGGAACACCCCGGCAATGATGGGACTCTCGTCCTCAAGCGCGGTGACGAGAGACGTGAGCTCCCCGAAAGTGAGGATCCGTCCAAGCCGCGGCTCGGGGTTTGGATTCGCCGCCCGCCTAACAGGAGATTCCTCCATGAGGCCTGTCCGGATCGCGAACTGAAACAGCTTCCCAAGAAGAGCGCGCAGTCTGTTGGCCATCACCGGGGCCCCTCGACTCGAGGTGAGGTCATCGAGTAGTCGGGTTACGTCCCGGGGGGAGATGTCGCTCGGCTTCGTCCGTCCCCAAACGGGTAGGAGCTCCCGCTCAATCATCCGCTCATACTCTCGCTCCGTCGTGGGCTTCAGCCGACCACGAACGTGCTCGGTCAGGAACCTCTCTGCGAGCTCAGTGAAAGTCTCCTCCTTCCGGTATCTGCGGTAGATGGCGGCTGGGTCGCGCCCCTGTGAAACCTCGAGGAGGATCTCCCGGGCCTTCTCGCGGGCAGCGGCCAACGAGAGGAGAGGATAAATCCCGAGCGTCATCCGTCGTCGGCGATTCCCGATCGAGTAAATCAGAAAGAAAGAGCGCTTCCCTCCGCGATTCACCCGCAAGCCAAAGCTCCCTCCGAGCGCGAACCCGCGATCATAGAATTCCTCCTGCAGCCGGTCGGTTTTGAGAGACGAGAGCAGAGTCTCGGAGAGTTCTATGTGGGCCATAACTTGAAAACAGTGTGTCGTAATATGTGCGTATTATGTGCGATGATTTAAGTCGATGCAAGCGAATGCTTCGTGATTTAGGGGCGGTCTGGGTGGCAACCATCTGAAATATCTGCCGTCACAGGCCTACTGCGGACGCGAGTTCTTCGGTCAGGCTGGTAGGTTTAAAATGCAGAAACAGTGTGGCAGAGCCTTTCGGGATGCGAACGTAGTCAGCTCGAATGGAGGGTGGTATTCACGTCCGGACGTCAATCATTCTGAACGGGGGTGCTTTGGAGATCGAAGAGGGACTTGAGGATCGCGTTCGGCTTTTGGAATCACGGAAGGCCTCGACCCTGGCAGGGTCTTTGGGCATCGAGTTCGTCTCCATTCACCGGGCAGAGCTGGTTGCCACGATGCCGGTCGATAGCCGCACAAAGCAGCCGTTTGGGATCCTACACGGAGGAGCCTCGCTTGCGTTGGCTGAGACGCTCGCATCTATCGGGTCGTGGGTGAACATCGACGACTCCCAGTCAATTGC
>JADYYL010000463.1 GCA_020853655.1 Deltaproteobacteria bacterium | reverse complement strand
GGCCCGTGCGGAATCGTTGCCAAACAAGAACTCACTCCCTTCGCATCGCTAGCCCGTTCGATCTGCTACCAGCAACTTCACGGCCGAGCTGCTGCCACGATCTGGGGTCGTGCTCTTGACGTCTGCGGCGGGGCTCGCCGGTTTACGCCCAAGAATGTGCTCGACGCGGATGATGACGAGATGCGCTCCGCAGGTCTCTCCAGGAACAAACTCCTCGCCATCAAGGATCTCGCTCGAATGGCGGGCGAGCAACGCCGATTCACCTGGCGGACACTAGAGGCGATGAGCGATGACGATATTATCGAGCTGCTGACGGAAGTTCGCGGAGTCGGCGTCTGGACGGTCCAGATGTTATTAATTTTCTCGCTGGCGCGGCCCGATGTGCTCCCCATTCACGATTACGGCGTGCGGAAAGGGTATGCGGTCCTCTACAAGAGGAAGGATCACCCGACGCCGAAGGAGCTGTTGGAGCTCGGCGAGCGATGGCGACCCTTTCGACGCGTGGCCTCGTGGTATCTCTGGCGAGCGGCCGATGGCGCGTCGTAAGGTCGGCTCTCTCCCCGTTCTGGAACCGTAGCGAGCGTGAGCCGACGACATGACCGGATTTGATCTCGCTATCATCGGGACATTCTTTCTCGCAACGATCCTCGTCGGGCTTTCCGACGTGAAGAACGTGACGCTTGATGTCTATTGGGTCAACGGTCGAAGCACTCGCCGCTTTGCTCTGCTCGCCTCGACCCTGTCGACATTCATCGGAGCGGGATCAATCTTCGGTCTCGCCGGAACCACGTTCTCCGGCGCGGGTCTTCTTGCTTTTGCGATCCCCGTCTCGTTCCTTCTCTACTTCTTGGTATTTGGCGCGCTCTTCGCGCCGAAAATCAAGGCATACGGCGATACTCATCAAGCATTCACGCTGCCCGATTTCCTCGAGTCGACATACTCCCGTCGAGTCAGGATCGCCGGTGCAACAGTAAATCTCGTCAGCGTCGCGTTGTCGCTGGCCCTGCAGTTTCTCTCATTTGGAGTCATCGTCTCGGCGCTCATCGGCTTCGACCCAGTGCTCACGACCATCGGAGGTGGGCTCCTAATGATTACGTATGCGACAGTCGGCGGTATGAGGGCTGATATTCGGACGGATGTCTTCCAGTTCTGTGTGATGCTCATTCTCTTGAGTGTGTGCCTCCCTCTTGTCGCGTGGAAATCAGGCGGGCTAGCTGCGATCGAAGCACTGCCTGCGGACTTCTTGCGTGGTGAACACTTTGCGCCACCGTATGTCATGGCGGCGGCGCTCGTTTTTCTGGGCGCGTCAGTTCTCTCGAGTCCTGATTTCTGGCAGCGAGCCTATGCTGCCGAATCGAAGGAGAGTCTTCGATTCGCAATGTTCTGTGGAGGGGTGCTGGCCTTTCTCTTCCTCTCGATGGGCGTGTGCTTCGGGCTGTTCGCACGAAGCGTGATGCCGGGAGCGGAAGCAAACGAGATCGTTCCAGCACTTTTTTCATCGATGCTTCCGTCCGGTCTCTACGGATTATCGATCGCAGGCTTGTTCGCCGCGCTGCTGTCGACCGGTGATACGCTCCTGCTCGTGATGAGCATGACCCTTGTCCACGACTTCTATCGGAAGGGGATGGGGAGAGAGCTCACGCCGGAACGAACACTCCGGTTGTCGCGTCTTCTCGTCGTCGGTGTTGGGATCGCGGCGCTCACTATCGCCGTCGTTATTTTCAGCGTCGTTCACCTAGCCATTCAGGCAGTCAGCTTTGGCGTCGTGCTTGTTCCCTCGATTGTGTTTGGCTTCTACTCGGCTAGACCCGACGAGCGCGCAGCGTTCTGGAGCATCGTCTGCGGGGCAGCCACAATCCTTGTGGTGCAGACCTTCCGTCCGGTCGAGGCGTTTGTTCCGGGGATGGTGATCGCCTTCCTCGTTTACGCGGTCATCGCCAGGGGAGGGGCTCGAGATGTGGATGTAATTGCAGTGGAATAGCCCCCTTAAATAACGGTACTAGTCACGGTTTTAGCCTCAATGGGCTTTGCCCTTCGAGCGCCTAATGCGCTGGAATGATAAGGAGTTTTAATTTCTTTGGGGTCAGGTTGACTTCGCTCCAGCCCATGCTTAATAGATGTCCGGGCAGTCGTAAAGAACCACTATCTCGATGCGTATTTTCATCGAGAATGCCGCTTCCGCCTCTATCCATTGGGGATCCACCGGTTGGCCTTCGGGCACGCTGGAACGGGCGAGGTCCTTTACGATTACGAACGATTTTTTTTGGTATGTCACTTCAGGAGAATGCGCTTATGGGTCTTCGACCACTCCACGATCGGATTATCGTTCAACGTTTGAACGAAGATGAAAAAACAGCCGGCGGACTTTTCATTCCGGACACCGCGAAGGAGAAGCCTCAGAAGGGCAAAGTCGTCGCTGTCGGAAAAGGACAAGTGAACGAAGACGGCACGGTTCGTACTCTCGAGCTCAAGGCCGGCGACACTGTTCTGTTCGGAAAGTATTCCGGAACGGAAGTGAAGATCGAAAACGAAGAACGGCTCATCATGCGCGAAGACGACGTCCTCGCCGTGGTCGAGTAACTCTTACAAATAGCTATACATTAAGGAGATATTTATGGGCGTGAAGATGATTGAATACGGGCTCGATGCACGTGACCAAATGCTCAAGGGCGTGAACGCGCTCGCTGATGCAGTCGCGGTCACGATGGGCCCCAAGGGTCGTAACGTTGTAATCGAAAAGTCCTTCGGTGGACCGACGGTCACGAAGGACGGAGTCACGGTCGCCAAGGAAATCGAACTCGAAAAGAAGTTCGAGAACATGGGCGCTGCGATGGTCCGTGAAGTTGCTTCGAAGACTTCAGACGTCGCTGGAGACGGCACGACGACCGCAACGGTCCTCGCTCGCGCCATCTTCCGCGAAGGACTTCGTATGGTTGTCGCCGGACACGATCCGATGGCGATCAAGCGCGGTATCGACAAGGCTGTTCTGGCGATTGTTGCTGAACTCAAGGGCCTTTCCCGCGAAACGAAGAGCCGCGAAGAGATCGCCCAAGTTGGTACGATTTCCGCGAACAACGATTCCTTCATCGGCAACATCATCGCGGAAGCGATGGAGAAGGTCGGCAAGGAAGGCGTCATCACGGTTGAAGAAGCCAAGGGCCTCGATACGACTCTCGAAGTCGTGGAAGGAATGCAGTTCGACCGCGGTTATCTGTCACCGTATTTCGTGACGGACCCGGATCGCATGGAAGCCGTTCTCGAAGATTGCTACATCCTGATCAACGAGAAGAAGATCAGCAGCATGAAGGATCTTCTCCCGGTTCTCGAGCAGATCGCTCGCGAAGGCCGCCCGCTCCTCATCATTGCTGAGGAAGTTGAAGGCGAAGCGCTCGCGACCCTGGTCGTGAACAAGATCCGTGGCACGCTCCAAGTTTGCACGGTGAAGGCTCCTGGCTTCGGCGATCGTCGCAAGGCGATGCTGCAAGACATCGCGGTCCTCACGGGCGGACAGTTCGTCAGCGAAGACCTCGGCACCAAGCTCGAAAACATCGACAAGACGGCTCTCGGCCGCGCGAAGCGAGTTGTTATCGACAAGGACAACACGACGATCATCGACGGCGCCGGAAAGAAGGCGGACATCGAAGCTCGCGTGAAGCAAATCCGCACGCAGGTCGACGATACGACCAGCGACTACGACCGTGAGAAGCTCCAAGAGCGCCTCGCGAAGCTCGTTGGTGGTGTTGCTGTGATTCACGTCGGCGCTGCGACCGAGCTCGAAATGAAAGAGAAGAAGGCTCGTGTCGAAGACGCTCTGCACGCTACCCGCGCTGCGGTGGAAGAAGGCGTTGTTCCTGGCGGTGGGGTTGCTTACCTCCGCACGCTGAAGGTCCTCGCGAACGTGAAGGTGCCGGACGACGAGAAGATCGGCGTTCAGATCATCGGCCGCGCTCTCGAAGCTCCGCTTCGCACGATCGTTTCGAATGCGGGACAAGAAGCTTCCGTTGTGATCGACAAGGTTCGAAACAGCGAAGGCGGTGTTGGATTCAACGCGCTGACAGAGAAGGTCGAAGACCTGATCAAGGCTGGCGTTATTGACCCGACCAAGGTTGCGCGTAGTGCACTGCAAAACGCTGCATCAGTTGCTGGTTTGATGTTGACGACCGAAGCGATCATCGCTGAGAAGCCGGACAACAACAAAGACAAGCACTCCCACGGCGCGCCAGACATGGGCGGAATGGGCGGCGGAATGATGTAAGTGAAACGGCGGGACCACCCGCTGTGACAGAAAGAGCGCTGGGGGAAACCCCGGCGCTTTTTTTTTGTCGACACGCTGACCGCGCAGACGCGAGACGGAGAGCTGCTTGACCTTCGCAGAGGGGCCGCATGGCGCGAGTCTGCGCCACTCGCATCCTATGTCGCGGAAAGTTACTTCAGCCGGATTTGAATCTTAGGATTCTGTCGCTCCGCGCGTTTTCGCTGACGCTCCAGCCTGTGAGCGAGGCTCCTCGGGAAGCTCTAATATTTATTCGGCGCTTCTCGAGTCTCTCTCCGACGGAGCTCCCGTCCGGGAACAGTCGCTTAGGCAGAGCACTCGCCTTCGGAGACGATCGAAACTCCCGCGCCCTGAGCGTCGCAGCGATTGCTGTAGGTTTTGGCGTCACAACCGCATACCGGCGCATAAATTTCAGCGCAGATTTCCGGGCGGACATCGCAGAAGCCAGTTTGATCAGCGGCGCCGCAAGTTCCAACGGGAAACTCACAATACAATTGAGGGGCGCACTGAAGGCCTTGAAGCCCGCCGCACGTCGCTCCCACGTTGTCATTGTCGGACTCCCCGTCTCCGCCACAAGAGGCGAGCGCGAGAAGGAGCGGGATCAGGTGGATTGGTCTCATGACGTAACTCGTATGGAGAAGAGCGGATAGAGGTTCGTCGCGATACGGGACCGCAGTTTCCAATTGTATCCAGCTGTTCCGAAAACAACGACTAGGTCGAACTGTGCACCGGCTTCCTCAACCCTGGCAACGGAAAACCGTCCGATGAGAAGTGGGTGAGGCCAGCCGTGGGAACTCCAGGTAGGCCGAGGTCGAGGGATGCGCCGACGATGTCTTGAAGGGCGTGCTCGATGGTGACTGCGTCGGCATCGATATGCGGCTCCAGCCGGGCGAGCACTGCGGCGCTTCGCTGCGAGGCGAACTGCAACCGCTCCAATACGGTGGTGGTTGTCTTCTCGCCGTTCAGCGGATTCCGGTAGGTGATTGGATTGGCGAAGACGCGAAGACTGCCGTTTCTCCCAAATGAAAATAGAGCGTCGAGCTCGCGGAGCGAAGAAGAGAATGGAGCCACAACTCGGAGGAGTCCGCCCACCGCGGAAGACCGGAAGAGTTGTTGGCCAAAGGCCATCTCGGTGATCGCCGATCGCCAGAGCCGCTCTCGCTCAGCGGCTGAGAAAGGTGTCGCGGGCGGCACCACGCTCTCTGCGAGCAGCGAACAGCACAGGCTGAGGGCTGACTCTGTTGGAGACCACGC
>JADYYL010000462.1 GCA_020853655.1 Deltaproteobacteria bacterium | reverse complement strand
CCCCTCCCAGTGGCCCGATATCGTGAGCGAGTGGAAGAGGATTCGATTGCAGTATTTTCCCGATCGACCGGACATCGACGACTATCGCGTCGTGTGGTCAAAGACCGTTCAAAAATCCGTCCTCGCCTCCTGCAATGTTCAGCACCGGCGGATTCGCGTCGCTCCGAGTTTCCAACGGATCGACTGCACACCATTCCTAGAAGCGCTGCTGTACCATGAGATGTGCCATGCGATTCTCGGGGATCCTCCCCGAGTTCGTGGCAGACGAGTGCTTCATGGAAAAGATTTTCGAGAGCTGGAGGTCAGGCATCCGGGGATCCCAAATCTCGACCGCTGGATTCTCGAGGGAGGATGGCGGCTCGCCGTTCAGCGTCACCGACGAGAAACGTCTCAGGGGACACCAAGCCGAACGCGATCGAGGAAACAGAGAGTCCGGCGCCGTCCGCGGCTGCGCATCGTTTGATGCTCAGAACTACGAAGTCTGGAGCAGCCTCACCATACTTTGGAGCTGAGTCTTGAACTCCGGATCTTTCTCCCGTTCAAGCGCACCCTGCAGTATCTGTTGAGCGAGTGCCTTATCAGCGAGCTTGAAGACTCGTGAAAATCCGAGGAAGCGAAAGAATTTCTGCGGCGACATCGTCAAATGCTGCAGCACTTCGGGAGATGGTTCCCAAGTCCTCGCCTGAAGATAGTTCGACACTTCAAGATCGACGGTATTCGATGTCGGGTGCTCGCTCGCCGTCACGACCATCCGCTCCAGAAGCGGCACTGGGAGATCTGAGGAGAGCCACTTCCGAGCCTGTGCCGCGGTCACGTTCTTCGGATTCTGCAGCACCCACGCGAGGTCAAACGTTTGGCTCGCAGAGAGCGCTTCCGGAGCGTCTTTCAAAGCCGAAAGGATTTCAAAGCCACCCGGGTGCCCGAGTTTGATTCGACTCAGCGTCTGCTCCATCCCATACCGCCGCATCTCTTTATACGGATGCCCACGCAGCCAAGGGATGTGGTTCTCAGCGATGCCCTTTGCTGGGGCAATGCCGGAAATCGCAAGAAGTTGGTCATTCCCGCGCAACTCTTCCCAGGCCAGAATTTTCGAAATACGTGCCCACGTGAAGACTTCTCCCGTGAATTTCAGATTGGCATGAAGAAACATCGTTTCAAGCAGTTTCGTAGCGAGTGCCTCATCGGTCGCAGCAAGGAGAGCAACTGCGCGAAGACGCGCATTGGTGTCTTCCGCAAGAAACTGATGGAGCAGTTCGTCGTTCGCTCCGGGCGCCAGAGAGAAACGGGTCAGCATGCGAACGGCCGGGCTTGAGACGGATTGCTTCGGATTGGCCCTTGCCAGCTCGCCGAATGCAAGACCGATCGGACTCGGCAGTTTCGATAATACCTCGGCAGGAACACCCTTCAGAATTGCCTCGCCGCTCTCTTGCAACGTCGCAGTCAGCGCATAGATAACGCCGGGATGGAGCGATTCGATAGGCGTTCCATCATTCTTTTGAAATGCTTTCTCGCCAAGGAGCGCGACCGTTCCAAAACGTATTGCGGCACGCCGATCCTCTGGTCGCAATTCCATTTCCCAACGCTTATCGAACGCGGTCCGGAGAAGACTTGCTCCGCCACCAAGCACTTCGGAGGGGCGATCGGCGCGCAGCGCCGAGCCGACAATCATCGCCTCTGCAAGCGGGCTGCGCTTGCTCGGATCGATTGCAGCTTCAGCAACTTCTGCCATCTGGGAGGGAATCGCACTCGACCAAGCCGCCTGAAGTTCGTCCTCGCTCATGCTGCTCCCACCACCGAAGGTGGGGCTGAACATGCTCCAGACGACACCGAAAGCGACCAACCCAAGGACCAATGGGACCCACTTTGGGATTCGAGCTGTGAGTGGGGTCTGTCCCGGTTCTGATTCGATCGTTTCCGTTTCCTCTTCGGGACTCGTATTCTCCGAAGCAAAGTCCAGAGTCGGCTCGACAGTTTCTTCCATCCACGATCGATCGTCTTCAACGGGAGCTTGTGGAACCGGTGTGGGGGCCGTCTTTTTCTGCCGCTCGATCGGCTTTGGCTGGAATGATTGCACTCGGAGATCCTCCGCGCGATGACTCGGCGGCACTGCATCTTCTACGGTGATTTCCGGTATGGAGTCGGGAAAGTGGTGAATGCCGTTCTGCGGTTGGCCCGCAGCTTGTTCGAGTTCACTGTCGGTTTCGAGATCCATGGTTTCGAGATCCATGGTGTCGAGCGCGTCGGTCTCCTCCAACTCCCACGGCGGCCGCGTCGCTGTCGTCTTCTCCGCCACGGCTGGCTCTTCTGCTGTGAAGAACACCTCTCCGATACTTTCGCGGGACGGTACCTTTTGGGCCGTTGATGACTTCAGTGACTGAGTGGGAATCGACTGCGTCGGAATTGGACGGAGTTCCGTCTTCGGCTCTGGATTTGGCGAAGGACGGTCGCCTCCGGACCGCACGATCCTCCCTTTCACCGCAAATGTTCCCGTGCCGGTTGAATCGGAACGTTGAGCGCTTCTCGATGTCGCGCTCGAGTCGACTGCGACTGGAATCGCTCGGTTCTCGGAGCTCGCTGGAGTCGGTGGTTTTGGGGCACCAGCGACCGGATGGACGCCGTTCGTACGAACTTCGGATCCAGAGGTCGAACTATTTCCCAACCGCGGTGCGCGTTGGACTGGCTCTTTGCTCTGGAGATCGTTATTTCGAATCTCCCTTCGCTCCACCCCATTCCTTTCAGGAGCTCTCGCGCGCGGCTCTTCCGAGAGGACCGGATTCCTCTGCTCAGGACTCTTCTGTGCGGGGGCGGGTGTCGGCCGCGGAGCAGTCGGGCGCGCGGCGTCTTGAGTGACCTCTTTCGAAATCTCGCGTGTCGGGGCTGGCCGAGCGCCTCCCCGCGGCATCAGCGGGGCAGCCTGCGGACGCTTCTCAACCCGCGGCTGTGGGGCGCTCGAACGAGCCTCATTGATGACGGGCTGCGGAGCAGGTGTGGGCGGTCGATTGAGAAATGCGACGAAGAACGCGAGGGCTTCCTCAATCGATGGCCGGACGTGAACATCCTCCGCTGTCATGGAGAGGATGCGTTGTCGAATCGAACGAAGATCCTCGTTAGACATCGCGGAGAGATCCCCAGTGCGCTCTTCGCCGCGACGGACTCGGCTGAAAATCTCCCAGAGCGTCTTTCCGATACCGTAGATGTCAGCTGCGCCGTTTGGCCAGTTGCCAGAGAAGCATTCTGGGGCAAAGGTCGCCGGATCATACGCCTCAACGAGATCAGGCATATCAAGCATCACGCTCGCTTGTACGAGCGCGAGCGACGAAACTGGATCGAGGAGTATCACCTCACCTTTCGCCCCAATGCAGGAGTTCGACGGCGAGATGTGCCCGTGAATCAAGCCACGGTCGTGAAGATTGCCAACCGCTCGGATCAGGCCACAGGCCACCTGCAGTGCCTCTTGAAACGACAGATCTCTGCTATCGGAAATTCTTTCTTTCAGCGTCTCGGTCACAAGCGCGCGCCGATACCAGTGCTGACCTTCGAGATTACCCGCCTCGATTAATGTCGCCGGCGGACAGGGCGCTGACGAAAGACGCGCGAACGCGTCTTTCACCATCGCGTTCAGGTCTGGAACGAGGGATATCTCAGGCCCGAAGAATCGAATGATGGAGAGAGACTGGGTGTCGGAGCTATTTGGAGCGACGACGATCGGGCGAATGTCCCAGCCACGCTCCGTCGGCACGACCCCGACAATATTTGCACCGCGACATGTTTGATCGACGATCCGCTCGATGCGGCGTTTATCACCGGCTGTGACCGAGACAAGATTGACGATGTCGAGGAATAGCGAGCCGCCGTTACCGAACGCTTGATCGGCGGGGATCTCTTGAGCGACAACCTGCAGTGAATGAGAATTCTTCCCCAACGCCACACCTATAAAAAATGGGGTTCACGACGAGTGGCTACCGCGACTGAGACCGCGTCGTTTCCACTTTTCGAGAACAACCTACCCGCCTACCCCCGCCGCTTCAACAAAGGGGGCCCATTCTCTTCAAATATTGGAATGGGGCCGCCTCCCTCTTATCCAGTATCCCCACGGAATTGCTCCATAGTTTTACCGACAAACCACGCCAGCGCTCACTTATTCTGGAATTTGAGGCGCTTACGGTCGCCACTCGGAAGCTCGAACTGAATTAGAGCTTCACCTCGCCTGACTTCGCCGCGATAATCTTATCCAATTCGGCGAGCAGGATCGGGATGACCTCGTCATACGGGAACGACCCGAGGACTTCCGTTTTCCGTTTGAGGTTGACGTGGTTCGCGGCGCACCACAGTCCGAGATCCGCATCGTCGGTTTCTCCCGGCCCGTTCACACGGCAACCCATGACCGCAATCGTCACGCGGTGCTCCTTCGCGTATGACGTGACCCGCTTCACTTCCTCGGCGAGCCGCACAAACTGCTTGTTCTCCACGCGAGAGCACGATGGGCACGAGATCACGTTCAGGCCCGAACCAAAATGCGGCGGAACGTTCAAGAACCGACCGTTCGCGACATCTTCGAGAATCTGCCGTCCGATGAAGACCTCTCGATCTTTTTCTTCGTCGGGGAGTGTCAGCGATACACGGAGCGTGTCTCCGATACCTTGTGGAAGCAGCTTCTCGAAAGCGAGTCGCGTCTTCACCTCCGCGTCAGGCAGAAGGCCAGCCTCGGTCACTCCGAGATGGATGGGCACTTCCGGCCGAAGAGCGGCGAAACGTTGATTTATCTCTACGACATTTGCGGGATCGGAACTTTTTAACGAAACGACATATCGCTGAAACCCGAACGACTCGACCATGTCGCAATGCTCGAGCGCAGAGAGAACCGCAGCATCCAGATGGCTTGCCTGGGTATCTTTCTGTTTTGGGTCGAGTGATCCGAAATTGACGCCGATACGTATTGCGCAGCCGTATTCGCCGGCTGTTTCGACGAGGAACTTCACTTTCTCAGCGACCGGAGTCTCGCGGAAGTGATGATGGAGGTGACCAGGGTTATAACGAAACTTCTGGACGTAAGGAGCAACATCGCGCGCGAGTTTGTAATTCTCCTGAAGATCGATCACGAGGTTCGCGCTGGTCTCTTTGCGAATCTCGCGAAGCGCATCAACGTCCTTGCGACTATCGATCGCGATCCGAATAAGACCAGCTCCGGCGCGCTCAAGAAGCTGTATTTGCCGAAGAGTTGCTTCGATATCAGTTGTGCGAGTCGCGCACATGCTCTGAACGGCGATCGGCGCGTCACCCCCCAGTTGGATGGTTCCAACGGGGAACTGGCGAGTTTTGCGGTCCGATAGTGTCCGACCGGAGGGGCTGGAGGTCCGCGAAAGAGTCATTTGGGCGTTCGAAGTGTTGGACACGCGAGTTTGCTTCGACAATTTGCTAAACCCCGGCGACAATCTTAGCTCCCGGGATGTATAATGTATTGCGAATTAGCACAGATTTTGGTCAGGTTATAGGAGCTTCGGGCGGTGCGGTCAAGACGCGGTGAAATGTCCCTCAATCTCTCCGGCGGGATCTCCGTTTCTACCTCGGAAATATTTTCATTCAGAGATCTAAGGGGCGGTTGAGCCGATGGAAGACATCTCGACGATTATCGAAAAAGTCACCGAGCGTTATTCCTCTCCCATTCGCGTGGGGAGTCGTTGCGAAGCAAACGTTTTCTACCGCGTCGAATATCTTTCGCCAGAGGACATCGACACACTCACAGACCATATTGCCGAGCGAATTCAGAAAGTGTGTTCGCCACTCGATCCTGAGCTGATCATCTCGCTTCCAAATTACACGGAACTGGCGAAGACGCTTGCACGCCGCCTCTCAACCTCCGGCGAGCCACTCGAGGTCGTCAATGCAGAGCAACTGAATCCAGGAAATGGAAAAACGAGCTGGCTGCGTGGAATGAATGTCATCCTCGTGAACGACGTAATCACCACGGCGCGATCGTGCTTGGAAGTGCACACGAAGGCCACGGTCCTCGGCGCGACGGTGCTCTGCTGGGCGGCAATTATCGACCGAACCTTCGGCCCCGGTCCGGTCCCCGTTGCGGCAAGCTTCACCGGAGAGCCGGTTCGCTTGCTCGACATGGCTTAATCGATCCTATTCACCGCTCTATTCCGCCCGTGTTCGCGAATTTTTCGTAACGGTCACGTAGCGCCGGAAGAAGTCCATGCGCTAGCTTCGATCAGCGTGAAAGAGTCCACTCGAAAAAAGTGAAGTGGTATGCGGGAAGGGCGGCGCCTATCGCTTTGTGGTTCGGCGTGTGCGCTTCGATGTCTTCCCCTTCGGGCGCTCGACGATCTCTCCGTTCCCGGAAAGCCCTGCACGAATCGAAGGAATAAACTCGCGAGTCAAGACATCGAACTCGGCCGTATAGTCCACCTGGCCGTCAAGCTCCTCATCATGGAGCATTTCAATCGCATCCTCGAGCATCCACCCAACGCGAGCGTAGTCGGCACCGAGCGACTTCAAAATCGAACTCGCTTTGAAAATCAGCTCTCGCGCCTCATCGGAAGCCGCCGAACCATTCAATCCAATCGGAGTTGTCGAGATGGATAAAGAAGTTGAAGATTCTGAATCACCAAATTCGAGTGTGCGTTCTCGGATCATGACGATACCCTCGGCTACGATCTATTCTTACGGTCTACTTTTGAAAAATCTCAAACTGCCAACTTCTTAACGACGGGCTCTCGAAGAGTTCTTCCCGCGCGATCACCACCCCTCGCTATCCGAAAAGCACCACAGAGTCCGTGGCGCCCGATGATGGTTTAAGTTGCTTTTAGTTTAGCACCGTTGAAGTTCGGTCTCAAGTTTCGGGCGTCAGCGATGAGGAGCCGATGGACAGGGTGGAAACTCGTTCCGGAGAGTGGTTTTATGAGCGATGACGTTCGAGAGCTGAGCAATGACAGGCTCGCGTCGTGCTCATCCACAGGGAGACAGACACAACATGATTCGAATTGTTTTTTGGATCCTCTCCTTCACCTTTCTTCCCTGGTTGTTATCCACAAGCAACATCGCCTCGGCCGAAGACGCGGGAGTTTTGCGCGTCGGGGTCATCGCCCCGTTCAGCGGTGACGCAGCGACTTTTGGCAACTCGATTCGGCACGGAATGGAAATCGCATTCGCCAAGCTTGACCCGGCGGTAAGGGACTCGATCGATCTTCGTTTCGAAGATGACGCGCTTGTTCCCGTGCGCACTGTCTCCGCATTCCGCTTTCTCAAAAGTTCGTATCAACCCGATGTCGTCATTTCCGTCGCTTCGGGGACCTCGAACGCGCTCGCTCCTGTTGCTGAGACGACGGGAACGCCGCTGATCGCGGTCGCAAGTGATCCGGCGATTTGTCGTGGTCGCAAACACGTCGTTAATTTTTGGGTGACACCTGAGACCGAGGCGCAGCTCCTTGTTCAAGAACTGAAGCGTCGAGGGATTCGGCGCGTTACACGCGTGGTCACCGAACACGATGGAACGATCGCTGTTGCAAGAGCGATGGATGCGGAACCGGGTGCGCCCGAAGTCGTCTTATCGGAGGAGATACCAAATCAGGTCCGTGATTTCCGACCCTTTCTGTTGAAGGCCAAAAAGCAAGACTTCGATGGTTTTGTCGTGATCCTCTTGCCAGGACAGGTCGGCCTCTTCGCGCGACAAGCTCGAGAACAACGGTTTTCGCAGCAACTGATCGGCATCGAGACGTTTGAGGACCTGAGTGAAGTGAAGAGTTCGGGTGGCGCACTCATAGGCGGCTGGTTCGTCACGGGCGCATCTCCCGAGGGAAGGTTCGCTGCAGAGTTTGCGATGAAGCACCCCGGAGAGAGTGCTGCCGTCGCAGCCGCGGGACACGACATCGTCAAGCTTCTCGGAGTGGGGGTCTCCACGGGAGCGCTCCAGCTCACGGATGACGTCGCTCCAAAGTTGCGGCAGTATCTTCACTCCGTGAAAGATTTCACCGGGGCGTCAGGTGTCTTTTCATCAACGGATGACAATCGGTTTACTCTTCCCGCAACGGTGAAGGTCGTTACGTCGAACGGATTTGAGGAGCAAAACCGGTGAGCCTATGAATATTCGTGCAGCCCTTCCTCTCTTGTTTCTCCTTCCGCTCCTTTTTGCCGGTTGTGACAGTCGGACGAGCCAGCAGCGAGCGGCGGCTCCCGCGCAGACTCTCCCACCGGTATCATCGAGCTCTCCGCTCGCCGAACCGGGAACGTCTGATTTCATTCCCGCGAGCCTCCGCAATATTTTTGATTCGTCGGGGAAGGTCATTGGAGAAGCGGGAAGCGTCTCGCAGGAAGAGCTCAAGAAGCTCGGACAGTTCGAGTATCGCGTCGTTACTCTCGCTGATGGCCTCTCCGAAGAGGTGCTCGAGCGAGACTTGAATACGTTGGGAAAGGAAGGATGGGAGTGCTTTTCGACCCAGGAAGTCGAGCGTAACGGGGGCCCGGCACTCCGCTTTTTCTGCAAGAAAAGGCCCTTTACGCCGCTGCGGTTCGTTCCGCAGACCCTCCTCGGTCGCTAAGCGCCCAGGGAGTTAATCGCCGGCTTCGTTTTTGAGCAACCGTTCGATCCGTTTGAGGAGCACTCGCTTCGAAACGGATTTCGGGCAGAAGTCATTCGCCCCCGCATTCAACATCGCATATTCAATCTCCGGATCCGGCGTCGCCGTGAGTGCGAGAATTGGAGTTTCTACCGTGCGATCGTTTTGCCGCAACCGGCGTATCGTCTCTCGCCCGTCAACGCCGGGCATCATGAAATCAACGACGATCAGGGAGGGGGTCTTCCGATTCGCCGAGACGAGCCCCTCGATGCCACTCCCTGCGCAATCGACGCTGTAACCAGAAAGTTCAAGAACGCGTGAGATGACTGCCCGCTGATCAGGATCGTCCTCAATAAGTAGTATCCGGGGCCCCGTCGCCCGCTCAACCGTCAGCGTCGTTTCTTCTGCTGGGATCGCATTCTCGATGAGCGGTTCGGTAGGAATGACCACTTCCTCGGCACTCGAAGGGTTTGCCGGTTCTGTCCGACCCTTTGCGCCATCATCTGACGCAAAGAAAAAGTTGTCGTTGATCGCGAGAGGAGAATCGTCCACCGGGGGCTGAATGGACCGCTTTGTCGCTGCGGCATGAAGATCATAGAGCGCCGGCGGCATAGCACAGCTGGCCAAAACATTCTCAAGCGTCACTTCGCCTCGAGAGGCGCACTCAAGAGCCTTCTCAAACATCGACTGGAATGACGGGAGCGCACTCAAGAGTGGCAATGTCGTCTCTGGTCCAGCACCTTCGACGAGTAAGTGTCGCAGCTCTCCAGTAAACGGCAGAAACGAATGGATCTGAACTGTGCCGACGACGCCCGTTTGGGAGCAGACGGGGCACCCCCT
>JADYYL010000461.1 GCA_020853655.1 Deltaproteobacteria bacterium | reverse complement strand
CCGGATACACCGTGCGGATCTCGGCCGGCAGATCGAACTTGTCGCCATCGTCCGAGATGAGGAGTTCGAAGTTCTGAAATGTTTGCGCCGCGACCGAACCCAGAAGATCGATCAAGGGTTGCAACCGATTGCGGGTCGGCACGCCAAGAGTCACCCGAAGAGCAGGATCGATGCCGCTCGTGATAGTTGCGCCGACCTTCGCCGACTCCTCGATACGAGAGGCCCTGTCCCCGGAATCGGGCGGTGTCGGCGTGAGACTGGGTTGAGCCTTCGGCATGAAGACGACATCGCTCGTCCCCGGGACAT
Source organism: Deltaproteobacteria bacterium (assembly GCA_020853655.1). Classification (GTDB taxonomy): domain Bacteria; phylum Bdellovibrionota_C; class UBA2361; order SZUA-149; family JADYYL01; genus JADYYL01. The sequence goes on along the minus strand of JADYYL010000461.1, from coordinate 2,465 downwards.
TGTAGTCGAATCGTTCATATCCGTTGGCAAATAGCCACTCAAACGCCTCGACCTCTTGATCCCAGTTTGGATGCGCCGTCGGGCCCCAACCAATCTCGCAAAGAATGACCGGCTTCTTCGCAAGTCGCTGCAGCGTCTTCCGCATCCCGCCAAAAACTTTGTACTCACCACCTTCGACATCAACCTTGATGACGTCGATCCGGTCGATGCCCTCGCGCTCTGCCCACGAATCAAACGGCTCGGCAGGCACGACGATCCGACGCATAGACGCGTCGGTCTTTTCTCTCACCAGAGTGTTCCAACCAAGATTCTCGGCGCCAAGCCACAGCTCGAGTTCGCCAACGCCATCGCTCAGCGCGAGGTTGAAAGTTTTGACTCGCGTATCACCCGCGAAGCGAGCAAGGCAGTAATGATAATATTCGGGTACTGGTTCAAAAAGATAAGCGCGGCAGTTTGAGCTCGCAAGTACTTGCGCTGTAAAGACACCGACGTTGGCGCCAACGTCGATGAGCACTCCGTCTTTCGGTAGATAGCGGAGAGCTTCATTCGAGATCTTCTGTGTCACACCCTCGATGGATGTCGCCCAGCGGTGAACGCGCTCGAGCATCTTCGGGTCGGTCAAGGGGTTGCTGTTCGGATCTTGCGTGAGTGTCGCCTGCACTCCGCGAAGATTCTCGGCGTAGAGCGCGTTTGTTGGGTCGAGTCTCACGGCCTCACGGAGGTGTTCGATCGCCCGCACATCATCGCCGAGCTGAAAGTAGACCGCGCCGAGATCGTTACGAGCGTCGGCAAAAGTTGGATCAGCTTGGACAACCTCTTCAAGCAATCGCACCGCCGTAGCCGTGTCGTTCCTCGTGACGAGATCGAGCGCGAGCTGATAACGCCGCTCGAGGGCGGACTTTGAGGAAGAGCCGTTCATCTCCGACATACGTCGATCCAATTCTGGTGCGAGTGCGCCGGGGGCCCGGCAGGGAGACCTCCGGTGATAAGCGGGGGAACTCCTCAGATTTGGATGAGTTTTACCCTTCGTCGATTCGCAAAACCGCGGGGGCGAGGACTTCGAGGCAAGTGCTAGATGGCTAGAATTGTTAGGTTTTCTCGCCGTCGATGGTTCCGACCAACGAAGGAATGGGGGCACCATGCGGATCCACGGTCCCAACGGGCTGCTCGCGAAGCAGTGCTTGCTCCAAGTTCTTCGACGTAAAGTGCTCGAGGAGCTCGGCCCGCTCGTGAACGTGATCGGGGCGCAAGCCCATTCGCTCCACGAGAAAAAGCTCCCAGAGCCGGTGGGTCCGGACCAACTTCTTCGCTCGCTCGCGTCCGTGCTCTGTCAGGGAAAAGCCGCCGTTCGTCTCCGTCACCAGTCGATCGCGAAGCGCAAGACGTTCGGCGACGATCATACGCCAGCCCCCGAGCGCCTGGCGTAGGGTTCCTCGCGAAGCGACTCTGCCGTGACTTGCATTCGCTCGCTCCTCGAGCCGATACAGGAATCCAAGAAGGTCTTCGACGGCAATGCGATACGTCAGTTGCAGTTGTTGGACGCCTCGAGCGATCAACCCGTAGCGCGGCCCGAACAGCACGCCGAGCGTGAGAAACATTCCACTCGCCACCGCGATCATTCCCGCGGCGCTGAGCGCACGCTCTGTCCCGAAAATCGATGGACTCCACGCGCCGCCGAAGTAGCCGCAGATCGCGGAGAGCGCGCCTACCAAGACACTCAATGCCGCATGGGTTCCAAGTCGATCGGTGAGCAGCCGCGCCGTTGCCGCGGGACAGATGAGCAGCGCGATGACGAGGATTGACCCCGCGACCTGAAAGGAGGCGACGACAGCACATGCGACGAGCACGACGAGCAGGAGATGGATCGCCGCACTGGAATAACCGATCGAGTCCGCAAACTCTCGGTCGAAACTCGCCAGTCGGAGCTCCTTCCAGAAAAGACAGACAACGATGAACGACACCACCATGACCACCGCAGACAAGATGAGTTCGTTTGGAATCAGCGAATAGATTTGAGAGAGAGAAAGCGAGGAAAGGTCTGCGGGCGGCAACCAGAACACATGCTCAAGCTGTCCATACAAAACACAATCCGCATCGAGGTCGACCGAACGTGCTGCTGCTTGCTCCATCAACACGATGCCAGAGGCAAAGAAAATTGAGAAAATCACCCCCATCGCAGCACCAGTCTCCACGCGCCCATAGCGTTCGACAAGGGTCATGAGGACCGCAGCTAGCGTTCCGCTGGCAACAGCGCCGAGGAACATCGCGCTGCCGGTTCGCGTTCCGAAGAGAAGAAACGATGCGACGATCCCTGGCAGCACGGCATGGGAGATTGCGTCACCGAGTAGACTCTGCCGGCGCAAGACGAGGAAGCTTCCGAGCAAAGCGCACGTCATCGATGCAAACACGGCAGTGAGGAGCGCTGGCAGATCGAGGGAGAGGAAGTCGTTACTCATACTTCCACT
>JADYYL010000460.1 GCA_020853655.1 Deltaproteobacteria bacterium | reverse complement strand
GATGACGAACATGGCTACCGATAGAATGGCCGGGTCAGCGGTATTTGGACGGGATAAGCACCGCCCAAACTATGGGGCTGCGAACGCAACTCGCGATCTTAGTGCATCCGAGCGCAAAGTGCTTCGAGTTCTGCCTTGATGGCATCTTCGGAGCGGGCTTTCGCGATCGAAATCTCTTTGACCAAAAGTCCCTGTGCGGTATCGAGCATCTTTCGCTCACCGAAAGAAAGCTCTTTGTCGCCGCGGAGCACCGAGAGATCTCGGATAACTTTGGCGATCTCGAACACCGACCCAGTCTTGATCTTCTGGGTGTATTCGCGATAGCGACGATTCCAGGTCTGCGTGTTGATCACGACATTCCGCTCGCGCAGGATCTCGTAGACCTTTTCGATCGTCTTTGTATCGACGACGCGACGCAGGCCAACCACGTCTGCCTGCGACACAGGCACCATGATCTTCATTCCGCTTTCAAGGATCGTTAGCTTGTAAAATTTTTGATCGCCAACGCCGAGGTGACGAGTTTCAATTGAATCGATCACGCCCACGCCATGTGCGGGGTACACGACCTTCTCACCGATTTTGTAAAGATGCTCTTTCTCAGTGACCGTAGCCTTACCCCGCATATTTTCCTTGTGGAACGTGTCGAACGGCGCTGTCCCCCGCACCCCGAAATCCATCTGCTCGGATGGCCTCGGTAGAGGTCGCTTAGAGTGGGGGGATTCTACCAGAGATCGGCCGTTTTTCAAAAAAACGACGTCATATTCCTCGAGAAATTCAACGAATCAGGCGCTTTAGGACAAACGCATCTTCTCGATTATCCGAATAATACTCCTTGCGTATGCCAATAAAGCAAAACTCGAATCTTTCGTAGAGCTTCTGCGCAGGGAGATTCCCCTTTCGGACTTCGAGGAAAACGGAGCGCGCTCCGCGGTTTCTCGCCTCCGTCAGCAGCCCGTCAACGAGGTGCGCACCGTGTCCTTGCTCACGAAAAGCGGGGTGCACGGCAAGCGTCAGGACATGCAGTTCGTCGGTGATCAAATTATTGATCGCATACGCGATCAACTGATCTCCAAACGTCAATCCGAGAGCAAATGCATAGTCTTTCTTGATCTCATCTCGAATCAACTTCTCTGACCACGGCGTCGGAAAACTCAGCTGCTCGATCTCGGCGAGCTGAGTGACCCACCGATCACTCAAGATCTCAATCCGCAGTTCTGGCGCGAGTTGGACGCTCATGCAGCCGCCTCTCCGCTTAAGCGGAATCCACCTTTTCGAACGGCCGCGATGAGCGACTCCTGAATGGACTGGAGCTCCTCGCGTGCGAGGGTTCGGTCGTCCCGCCCTAAGAAAAACTTCACGGAGACGCTCTTCTCATCTTCTTTCAGCGGTGCGCCACGATAGTGCGCAACGACATCAAGGCGTCGAAGGTTGGACTGCTCGATATGGGATCGCAAGAACTGCTCGAGTTCTCGATATGGCTTTCGCTCGGGCATCACGATTGAAAGCTCAAAGAACGAATCCGGATAGCGAGAGACCTCTCGATAGTCCCGCACCCCTTCGAGGGCCAGCAATTCACCAAGGTCGATCTCAACGAGCACCGATCTCGACTTCGCGTCCGTCATTGCGGGATGGACTTCGGCAATCACGCCGATCGACTTTCCATCCACCACGATGCGGCCCTGCCGATGTGGATGCATCCAGGTGCGCAAGGCAAACGGATCATCAGATGACGCGCCCGTTCCTGCCCCCGTGTTCGGTAAGATTTCGAACCGCGCACCCGTCACGAGTCGAACAATACGCGCTACGCTAGCGGCGACAGCGTAGAAATCGCCGCCTGCAGTCGTGGCGGGCTGTGAAATCTGCGAGTAGTTTTGCTCATCAAGTCCGCTCATGTAGCCGAGACAGAGAAGCCGACGTTCATGCGCCGGGGGAGTCTCTCGATTCGTTCCCGGATCTCGCCAAAGCTCGTAGCTTCTCCCTAATTCGAACAGAGCAACCTGATTCTCATGGCGAGCGTTCTCCTCAATCAGGCGGATCATGCCCGGCACAAGGGACACTCGAAGAGAATCCTCGTCGACGTCGAGAGGGTTCTCGAGATAGACGGCACGAGAAACGTCGTAGCCCAGTTCCTGCATCCGTCGCGATCCGACGATTGAATAGGCGTAGACCGCAGAAAATCCGACTCCTCGAAGCAGATCCTGGATCGAATTTTCGAACGAACGAATCTTTTCAAACGGAGTAACGGTCGCGGGGAACTTTGGTGCAGCCTCAGGGATCTCTGCGTATCCCAGAATCCGCCCTACTTCCTCAATCAAATCTTCCGCGATCGAGATATCGCGCGTCGCGCGATAGTAAGGTACCGACACTTCGCGTTTGGACGAATCGAATACAAAACCAAGATTGGTCAGAATCTGACCGATCTCGCCGTTGCTAATGGGGTGACCGAGCCTTGTCCGGATGTAATCACCATCCACCGGCACCTTCACCTCGGACGGGACAATCGGGAATGTATCGACGAGTGCCCCGCCGACTTCGATCTGAGAGTCACACCTTTTGAGCAGCTCGATAAATCGCTGCACTCCGACCGGGCACAAGTAGGGAGACTGATTCTTCTCGAAGCGGTTGGACGCATCGGTCCTGACTCCCTGACGCTTTGCCGTTTGCCGCACGACCACGGGGTCCCAGTTCGCCGCCTCAAGTATGATTCGTTTTGTGGAATCGCTGATGGCGCTCGATTCTCCGCCGATGATTCCCCCGACGCACTGAGGACCGCGTTCATCCGCCACCACAACGTCACCCGCGCTCAATACGCGGTCGACGCCATCGAGCGATTTGCACCCCTCACCTTCTTTCGCGAGGCGGACGTGGAGCG
>JADYYL010000459.1 GCA_020853655.1 Deltaproteobacteria bacterium | reverse complement strand
TAGGAACTGACGGCTTTTTCCAAGTCTTACGAGAATTCTCGTTTATCTGTCTTTTTTAGCTGAAGGCGTATTTCGAATGCCCACCATTAATCAACTCGTCCGCAAGGGCCGCAAGAAAGTCGAAAACCGGACCAAGTCTCCGGCCCTCGAGAGCTGCCCACAGAAGCGCGGTGTTTGCATCCGTGTTCAAACCGTTACTCCGAAGAAGCCCAACTCGGCACTCCGGAAAGTCGCGCGTGTTCGTTTGACGAACGGCGTTGAAGTCACGAGCTATATCCCTGGCGTCGGACACAATCTCCAAGAGCACAGCGTGGTTCTCGTTCGCGGTGGCCGGGTGAAAGATCTTCCCGGTGTTCGCTACCACATCGTTCGCGGAAAGCTGGATACACAAGGCGTCGTCGGTCGGCAGAAGAGCCGCTCGAAGTACGGCACGAAGCGTCCGAAATAAAGAACGTCCGAAGTATTGGGACGTCCGAAGAACCGGACAGAAAGATTTACTGGAGCTGAGAGTTTTCAATGGCACGAAGAAAGCGCGAATACGCCAAGCGAGTGATGGTCGATCCGATTTACGGAGAGGTCGTTGTCGCGAAGTTCATCAATTCGATGATGTGGGACGGCAAGAAGTCTGTCGCTGAAGCGACCTTCTACGGCGCACTCGATCGCATCAAGGATCGCTTCAAGGAAGAAGGTGTCGAGATCTTCAAGCGCGCGCTGGACAACGTTCGTCCGCTCGTCGAAGTTCGCTCTCGCCGAGTCGGCGGTGCGACGTATCAAGTTCCCACCGAAGTTCGTGCGGAGCGTAAGAACACTCTCGCTATCCGCTGGCTCGTTCAGGAAGCTCGTAACCGCTCCGAGAAGAGCATGGTTGAGAAGCTTGCGAATGAGGTGTATGACGCGGCGCAAAATCGCGGCAACGCGGTGAAGCGCAAGGAAGAGACGCACCGGATGGCAGAAGCAAACCGCGCGTTTGCTCACTACCGCTGGTAGATGTGGCGTTGGTCGCCACTTTGCCTCTGCGGTGAGTTCTTCGGGGTAGTTTTCCGGGACGAGTCGGCAGAAGGTAAGTGGAACCACGGCGAGGATGACCTTCCGTTCCTGTTCCTCCGCTTCTCCAGACATTTGGGTAATTGAGCCTTCGTTCATTAAGGCGACGTTCCTTAACGAAGCGGGGCTCACGCGGCAGGTTCATCGAACCCAGCAAGATTTTTTCCGGTCCTTCACAGACCCGGAATCGCTTTGAAGAGACGATTGAGAATTTGTAACGAGGGATAGGATGGCTAGTCCGGCAAGATCAATACCACTGGATCGAATTCGTAACATCGGCATCATGGCGCATATTGACGCCGGAAAGACGACCACGACCGAACGCATCCTCTACTACACAGGCGTCAACTATAAGATCGGCGAAGTGCACGAAGGCACTGCGACGATGGACTACATGGAGCAAGAGCAGGAGCGGGGGATTACAATCACCTCGGCTGCAACGACTTGCCACTGGGACGGCGGCGAGCACGAGTTCCCGACGCACCGAATCAACATCATCGATACTCCTGGCCACGTCGATTTCACGATTGAAGTCGAGCGAAGTCTCCGCGTTCTCGACGGCGCTGTCGCCGTGTTCGACGGCGTTGCGGGCGTGGAGCCGCAAACAGAAACCGTGTGGCGCCAAGCGAACAAGTACGGCGTTCCGCGCTTCTGCTTCGTCAACAAGATGGACCGCGCGGGTGCGGACTTCTACCGTTGCGTTGACATGATCAAGAACCGCCTGAAGTGTCGCCCAGTCGTGACGCAACTTCCGATCGGTTCGGAAGATACATTCAAGGGCATCATCGATCTCCTCACGATGCGCGCGATCATCTACCAAGATGACGAACTCGGCGCGAAGTACACCTACGAAGAGATCCCCGAAGACATGAAGGCCGATGCCGAGGCGTATCGCGCGGACATGCTTGAAGTCGCGGCTGAGAACGACGACACCTTGCTCGAAAAGTTCCTCGCTGGCGGAGAATTGACGAAGGAAGAGGTCATTAAGGGTCTTCGAAAGGCGTGCCTTTCGATTACGGCGATTCCGATCGTTTGCGGCTCGGCGTTTAAGAACAAGGGCGTGCAAGCGCTTCTCGACTCCGTGATTCACTTCTTGCCATCGCCGCTCGATCAGCCGCCGGTTAAGGGCTTCAATCCGGACAAGAAAGAAGAAGAGATTGAGCGCGCACCGAGGGATGACGAGCCGTTTTCGGCGCTCGCATTCAAGATCATCTCCGATCCGCACGGAACGCTCTCGTTCATCCGCGTTTACTCCGGGCGTCTCGAAGCTGGAACGATGGTTTACAATGCGCGCACCGGAAAGCGTGAGCGTGTTGGACGTCTCGTGAAGATGCACGCGAATAAGCGTGAAGAGATTGATTCCGTCGAGACAGGCGATATCGCCGCGGTGATCGGACTCAAGGACACACGCACCGGCGACACTCTGTCGGATGAGAACAAGCCGATCTTGCTCGAGTCGATTGAATTTCCTGACCCTGTCATCTCGGTTGCCATCGAGCCGAAGACGAAAGCTGACCAAGATAAGCTCTCGTCCGCGATGTATAAGCTTGCGACAGAAGACCCGTCATTCCGCGTTTCGTCTGATGCCGAAACCGGCCAGACGATTATCGCCGGGATGGGTGAGTTGCACCTCGAAATCATCGTCGACCGATTGACGCGTGAGTTCAAGGTTGGCGCCAACGTTGGGAAACCTCAAGTTGCGTATCGAGAGTCGATCCTCAAGGAGGTCGAGCAGAACTACAAATACGCGAAACAGAGCGGTGGTCGCGGTCAATTCGCGCACGTCGTCTTCCGTTTGGCTCCTGGAGAACGCGCGAGCGGCTTCAAGTTCGAGAACACGATCAAGGGCGGTTCGATACCTCGGGAGTTTATCCCCGCGGTTGAGAAGGGAATCGTTGAGGCAATGGCTGGAGGCGTTCTTGCCGGATATCCGGTGGTGGACGTGGTTGTTGACTTAATTGATGGTTCGTATCACGATGTCGACTCTTCCGAGCTCGCCTTTAAAATCTGTGCGTCGATCGCCTTCAAGGAGGCCGCACATAAGGCCGGACTTCAACTCCTCGAACCGATTATGAAAGTTGAGGTAGTGACTCCGGACGACTTCCTTTCTAACGTCGTTGGCGATATCAATCGTCGGCGAGGAAAGATCAATGGGATGGAAGCTCGCATAGGCGCTCAGGTCGTAGACTCCGAAGTGCCGTTGGGAGAGATGTTTGGATATGCGACGGATCTCCGTTCGCAGACCCAAGGCCGCGCGACGTTTACGATGCAGTTTAACCACTATGCACCGGTGCCCGCGCAGATCGCCGAAGCGATCATTCAGAAATAGAAATAGGCATTCAGAAGGAGTTTGTTAGTAATTGTTTAATCGCTACGAAAGGAAGCACGGACCATGTCGAAGGAGAAATTTGAGCGGACTAAGCCGCACGTCAACGTTGGAACCATTGGTCACGTCGACCACGGGAAAACCACGACGACTGCTGCGTTGACGAAGATTTCGTCCGACAAGGGAATGGGCACGAAGTACGTTCCTTACGACCAAGTTGCGAAGGCTTCTGAGTCGCAAGGTCGTCGTGACGCGACGAAGATTCTCACGATTGCGACCTCGCACGTGGAATACGAAACTGCGAACCGGCACTACGCACACGTCGACTGCCCGGGCCACGCGGACTACGTCAAGAACATGATCACTGGTGCTGCTCAGATGGACGGAGCGATTCTCGTCGTTTCCGCTGTCGACGGCCCGATGCCGCAAACGAAGGAGCACGGTCTCCTCGCTCGCCAAGTGAACGTTCCGGCGATCGTCGTGTTCTTGAACAAGTGCGACATGGTCGAAGACGAAGAGCTCCTCGATTTGATCGAGCTCGAAGTTCGCGAACTGCTCAACAAGTATGGATTCCCGGGCGATACCGTTCCGGTCATCCGTGGCGCAGCGATCAAGGCGATCGAAGGCGATCCGAAGTGGGTTGCGAAGATCGAAGAGCTCTATGCAGCTCTCGACTCGAGCATCCCGGAGCCGGTCCGCGATATCGATAAGCCGTTCCTCCTCCCGGTTGAGGATGTGTTCTCGATTCAAGGTCGTGGAACCGTCGCAACGGGTCGTGTCGAAGCGGGTATCGTCAAGGTCGGTGAAGAAGTTGAAATCGTCGGTCTGCGCGACACCGTGAAGACGACGGTCACTGGCGTTGAAATGTTCCGCAAGTTGCTCGACGAAGGTCGCGCAGGGGACAACATCGGCGTTCTTCTCCGTGGCTTGAAGCGCGAAGACATCGAGCGCGGACAAGTTCTCGCGAAGCCAGGATCAGCGATTCCGCACAAGAAGTTCAAAGGCGAAATCTACATCCTCACGAAGGAAGAAGGCGGACGTCATACTCCGTTCTTCAACGGCTACCGCCCACAGTTCTATTTCCGCACGACCGACGTGACCGGAGTGGTGACACTTCCGGCCGGTCAGGAAATGGTGATGCCGGGCGACAACGTGTCCGTATCGGTTGAGCTCATCTCGCCGATCGCAATGGACAAGGAAGTTCGCTTTGCTATCCGCGAAGGCGGACGCACGGTGGGTGCCGGCGTTGTGTCGGAAATCGTTGAGTAATGCACTTCCGAGTGCGGCTCGTCCGCACTCGGTCTGT
>JADYYL010000458.1 GCA_020853655.1 Deltaproteobacteria bacterium | reverse complement strand
TGGTTCGGCAGGCGGTTATGTGGCGGCGGTTCGCGGGGATTGATCGTTCGACATTTCGGATGGTCTGGGCCGGAGCTCAACTTCTCTTCTTATCGCGGCGGTCTTCCTTCCGTCGAATGTACACACGACGGTTTTGTCGAGGCGGATCCCAACCGGTATGGTGGGGAGTCGGTTTTAGAAACGTAGAGATGAAAGATCTTTTGAACCAAACCTGTGTCTAGAAGAGAGATCACAATTCTGTCGATGTTGTTCGCGGTCGTCGTAGCGGTCTTCTCTTTCAAGATGATCGCTGCCCACCGCGGGCGTCCCGACAATACGCAGGTCGCAACATTTCCGGCGACGCGGGAAACCGTTGGGTCTATGGACGACCAGACGGTTCCGAGCCTTGACTCGCGCACGAGTGACTCTCAGACAACAGACTCCCAAACACCATCCGGTTGGGTAACGCAGAACACACTTTCGGAAGTCGCGGCCGCGGCGATGCGCACTTCCGACGGGCCAGGCGAAATTCCCCCTCTTGAAGTTTCAGTCCCCTCAGATCCGCCTGCGCCGAGCGATACCGCTCTGACCTCGCGCCTCGCCCTGCTTGAGCGTGAACTCGCTGCGGCGAATGCGCGAATCGCGGAATACAATGTTGCCGCGAATGAGCCGCTCACTCAGGAGATGGAATCTCTTCGTCAGAAACTCGATGCGGCAGAACAACGTGTGCGGAGACTTCAGGAGACGACTCCGAAACCGGCTCCGGATGCGGCATCGGGAGAGATTGCTGCCCAGCAGGCCGCAAAGGTGAAGCAGCTCGAAGGAGAGCGTGTCGAACTAGCGCTGACGTTGAAGAAGAACCTGACAGAGCTTGATCTTCTGAGGAAGGAACGCGACCGCTTGCAGCGATCGTTTGATCGTTTGCAGGAGAAGTCTGAGGAGAGCAAGCAAACGATCACGGAGAGCAGCACTCGGGTCGAACGACAACTCCGAGAGTCGCTTGAGAAGGAACGTGCCGAGCACGGCAAGACAAAAGCCTCGCTCGAGTCTCGGGTCAAAGAGAACCAGGAGCTGAAAAAATTCGCTGACGAGGTGAAGCGGCTCGACCAGGAATTGTCGAAACTCTCCGATGAGGCGAAGCGAGAACGAACTGCGCGTGAAACCAACGAGAAGCAAACGGCCGATCAGCGATCTGGGCTGCAGGCGCGTGATGCGACAATCATCCAGATGCGAAAGGAGCTTGAAGCGAAGTCGAGCGAGCTCGATGAGTTGCGGGGTCAGGTCGCTTCGCTGACCGATGAAAAGAATGTTCTCGCGGCTCGTCGGCTCGAGCTCGAGCGCGAGATGGTCGACATGAAGAACAACGTTCTCCTCTCGAATGCGCAGGCTGAAGCGATGAGCGGGCATGGGCGAAACGCCGCGCGCCAACAGTTCGATCGTGAGGCAGGCGCTGCGACTCAGCGTCGTTCAGCTCCAGTGGAGAATCAACGTGCCACCGAAAGCTACCAGCGACAGGACTCGGCCAGTATTCCTGATGTCCCGATCGTCGAGGTCTCGGTCGATAAAGCATTCCTACGAGCGGGGCCCGGTGAGGAGCACTCCCCAACGATGGAGGTCCAAGGCGGAACGCGACTGACCGTCGAGGCTCGTCAGGGCGACTGGTATCGTGTGATCTCTCCGACCGGCACCCGCGAGTTCATCCGTGGCGACGTTGTTCAGATCCCTGGACTTCCCCGTCGGCAGTCGAGACCCTCACGCCCAGCACCAAAAGCTCCCGCTCGGCAGGATTCGGCGAACGAGGATTTCCCAATCCCCCAAAGCCGCCCGCAACAGGCTCGTCCGGCACAGCGAAGCGCGCCAGCTGAGATGGATTTCCCGATCCCTCAGACGCGCGAGAATGTGCGGGACGACGAGTCGATCACCGACCTGCCTAGCAGAGGCGCTCAACCTCTGACGAACGAACAGCCGAGCAGCCAGGGCCTCGAGCAGTTCGACGAGGACGAAGAGAAGGCGCTTCGGAAGTTGCGCGAAGCGCTGATAAAGAAGTAATACGTCTCCCCGTCGGAATCAGCGTTCTTCCGGACGATTCTCGTCGCGGAGGGAGGTCTGTGTATCATCAATAATTTCAGCCACTTACTCCGGAAAGTGAAGCACGATCCCGCGCAAGAGGGATTGGAGTCCATGGGAACGAAGCTCTTCAAGAACACGGTCATTATAATCGCCCTCGCGGTTTCTATGGCTGCTGCTGCCCTCGATGTCCGTGCTCAGGACGTTTCGGCAAGCTTTCCAATCGACTTCCCGGTCCTCAGCGCGAAGCTCTCCAGCAAGTTTGGTCCACGAGTTCACCCGGTTCGCAAAGTTCACCGCCACCACGGTGGGGTGGATCTCGTAGCGCCAGCCGGTAGCCATGTTCGATCGGTCACCGATGGAGTCGTGGTGTTTGCGGGGAAGCTGAAGGGTTACGGCAAGCTCGTCACGGTTCGACACGCAAACGATACGTATTCCCTTTACGGGCATCTGAGCGAGATGGTCGTGAACGTTGGCTCCCCGGTTAAGGCGGGTCAAGTCATTGGACGGGTTGGCAAGACCGGTCTTGCGACAGGCAATCATCTCCACTTCG
>JADYYL010000457.1 GCA_020853655.1 Deltaproteobacteria bacterium | reverse complement strand
GCGCGGCCGGCCTCGGATCTTGCGGCATCCGCTGAATAGCGCGCTCGAGCTGCTCTCGACCTTGGAGAAATCGGCCTTCGTCCAGCCACCGCTCGCCGCGAAGCAGAACGGCCTCAAATGGAGCGGAGCCGCTCGCAAGAACACGGACGAGAAGCTGGTCCCCGTAGTCTTCATCCCCGTAATGGATCTCGAAATGGGCAAGCGCCGTGTCAACCAAGATCGAGTTCGGATCAGTGAGTGACACCTTGGTCCGGAGATGGTGGAGGCGGTGCCGAATGCGCTCGATGTCTCCGGCACGAGCCTCGCCGAGCATGTAACACCAGCACAAGCTCAACTCGGTCTGCAGGTCCGAAGCATTCATTCCTCTGTAAGTCTTGAGCACATCAATTGCGCTCCAAGACCGGCCCATGGTCAGTTCAATTCGCGCAAGAAGAAGATATACATCGCGCAGCTTTGAGCCTTGTTCGACGAGCGTGCGAAGTCCTTCCGCCGCAGCTTTGAGTTCACCGAGGCGATAGAGGCAGTAGGCGCGATCGAGCCTGGCGCAGTCCGCAGCGACATGTGTCGTTTTGCGGGAGAGTCCCCGATTGTAATAACGCAACGCCGATCGAAAATCCGCATTGCGAAAATGTTCTGCAGCCGCAATCCACTCGCGCACGGGCAACGTGTGCCAGAGTCGAATCCACTCGTAACTTTGTCGGAAGGTGGCGCACCGCTTTGCGACGAAGGTGCGAAACCATGTGCATCGCAGATAGCGGAATGGTGCCGTGAACGGAATGGCGGTCAACCGGGAGAAGCTCATCCCCCCAAATACACGCCGATGCTCAGCAGCCGGGACGCTCTCGCTCTCGGCCATGATGTCTTCTTTCAACTTGTGCCGCATACCCCTACTTCGTCCGCAACAAACCTCGTCCCGGCTCACTGCCGGGGCTCACCGTTCCTACACCCAGTCGTTATTGCCCCACCGAAAACATGTTGCCTCACACGGATTTGAAGCTCGAAAATCGCCTCGGGAACCCCCAGATTCCGCCAAGAATCACCGGGAAACGGCCTCCGAGCGGCTTTTGTGGACATTGGAGGGCCAAATGACCATTATTCACCGGTCTTGAGGGGTTGAAATAAATTCCTTTTTTAGGCATCTTACCGCCTCCCGAATTCAATGTTTCTTAGGATCTACGCGTATGTTTGCGGTCATCAAGTCAGGCGGAAAACAGTATCGAGTCGAAACAGGCACCGTTGTCGACGTTGAGCTTCTCGATGCAGGGGCTGGTGACAAGATCGAACTCCGAGACGTCTTGCTCGTCTCTGACGGAGACAAGGTCTCAGTAGGCTCCCCACTCGTTACCGGCGCTCGCGTCGAAGTCGAAGTCCTCGGGGAAACGAAGGGACCGAAGGTCATCAGCTTCAAGAAGATCAAGCGCCACGGAAAGCAGTGGAAGCGTGGTCACCGTCAACGCTATACGTCGTTGAAGGTCACAAAGATTATTGCGGCATAGTCGTTGCGGCGTGAATCACGCGGCATAGTATATCTCTCATTCGCTCGCTACGTTGCGTAGCGGCGACCCGAACGAAACGTTTTGGATTGTTGAAGGACTCAGATTTATGGCTCACAAGAAAGCCGGTGGATCATCGAGAAACGGACGCGACTCACGCGGACAACGACGTGGCGTAAAGCGTTTCGGCGGCGAAGTCGTTCGCGCCGGTAACATCCTCGTTCGCCAGGTGGGCACACTGTATCATCCTGGAAAGAACGTCGGCTGCGGTCGTGATTTCACTCTTTTCGCACTCTCGGACGGCAAAGTTTCGTTCGAGAAGAAGAAAGGCGATCGGGTCTTCGTCAGCGTGTTCCCCGCGGAAGCGACTGCCTAACCTACCGCTTCTTTGCATTCCATCTTTGCTGTGGTTTCTTCGCTGTAGTTGAGGATTCGTCCTCGGCGATCTCTCCTCTTTCCGTTCGGAAACGGGGCATTCCGTACTTCGCGCGATAACGCGCGTATGCTCGTGAAGTGTTTCCACCGTGTTACGATGCTCGCCATGAGGACCTACAGTGAGGTGGGCCATGGGGAGTCGCGTCGACCAAAATTATTGCACGTTTCAATAAGCTTTTATCATGCGTTTCTGGGACGAAGTCACAGTTTTTGTCCGCGGCGGGAAAGGCGGAAACGGTATCGTCGGCTGGCGACGGGAAGCGCTCTTGCCCCGAGGCGGGCCCGATGGAGGAGACGGGGGGAACGGCGGTGCGGTGATCTTCCTTTGCTCCGACAACGAGAACACCCTCGTCGACTTCTCATTTCAGCCTCACCTCTTCGCTCAGGATGGAGAAGCCGGGAGCGGAAACGACTGTCATGGCCGCGACGGCGAAAATCTGATCTGCGAAGTTCCGGCCGGTTGCCAAGTGTATTTCCGTGATCAACTTGTTGCGGATCTCTCTGTTCCTGGAGCACGATGGATTGCCGCTCGCGGCGGACGGGGCGGAAAAGGCAACGCGTTCTTCAAGTCGTCCACACGACAGAGTCCCGACTTCGCGCAAGATGGTAGGCCCGGAGATGAGGTGCAGCTTCGGCTTGTGCTTAAATCGGTCGCAGATGTTGGACTGATCGGACTTCCCAACACAGGGAAATCGACTCTCATCTCCACCATCTCCTCAGCGCGTCCGAAGATCGCTGACTACCCCTTTACGACACTCGTACCCCAGCTTGGGGTCGTCACGTCGGATGCAAATGTTCGATTCGTCGTCTGCGACATTCCCGGACTCATTCCCGGCGCACATGAAGGCAAGGGTCTGGGGCGTGAATTTCTGAAACACGTGGAGCGAACGAAGGTCCTCGTCCATTTGATTGATCTCACTCAGTCTGCCGCGTTGCAGTCGGAAGATATTCCACCTGACGAAACATTGGCGGAGATTGCGAGAGCACAATTCGAATCAATCGATACAGAGCTCCGTCTTTTCTCTGAAGATCTCATGAAGCTGCCTCGCATCGTTGTCTTCTCAAAGGTCGATATTGAGGCGAATCAACGTGCGTTTCACGCGTGTCGCGAGGACTTTCAAGCTCGAGGGCTGGAGACGATGGCGATTTCGAGCGCATCCGGAGCGGGGATAGGCGAGCTGACGAAACGGCTCGCGGAGCTCGTTCTTGCATGGCGAGCGGCGAAAGCGGCCGAAAAGTCAGCAGAAAAGCGGGCTTAAAAAATCAGTAACCCCGCAAGGATCGACTTCATCTTAAGGAAGTGCCGTAGTTCTCCTTGTTGAGAGGAGAACGGCTCTGTTACACTTGGGATAGGCATTACGACGAGGGAAACCGAGGTCTCGTGC
>JADYYL010000456.1 GCA_020853655.1 Deltaproteobacteria bacterium | reverse complement strand
GACATGCGGCGGAAAAGTCGCACTATACCGGCACGACCATCGCCAACCTCCAAGGGCCGTTTCGTCTCGGGCCTCTCTCCGGCGCCGCTGCCTCTCCGACTGATCGCGTCGGGATGCAAGCCGCATACATGGGGCTCGTGCCCGTCGAATGGCGTCCTCTCCTCGGGTGGCCCGCATTCACAGGCATGGCGGGCGGCACGGCGTCGATCGTCACTCGACTGAGTTATGGGCCGACACTCACCGGCTTCGACCCTGATCAGGTCGGTGGCGTTCGCTCAATTCAGATGCTCCTCGGTTATCCGACGGAACACCATGACCTGGGCGACTGGGATCAGGTCACACCATACCGCGCGACCGCGGGCGCAACTTACGGCGGGTTCGCTTTCCCGAATGGCTCTCGCTCCGTGTTGTTTGTCGGTTCCTCCGGAGAGGCGTTCTGTTACGGCAAAGGCACCGATATTCAATCGCTGCACGGCCAGCCTGTGCCGAATGATCCTCCGTGGATCTTCTGTTGGGATCCGTTGCAGGTCGGGACAAATGGAGTGCACGGCTACCCTCGACTCACTCGCCTCTGGCACTACGACGCGAACGATCTCCTCGCCGTGAAGACCGGAAGCAGGCAGCCCTGGGACCTTCGCCCTACTCTGCTCCCGATGACGGGCCCGATGAGTAACGTACCGCACATAAATGGGGCGGCATACGACCAAGCGAACAATCGTTGGTACATCTACGACGGCGGCCCAGAAGCGAAGGTCTCTGTCTACAGAGTGGACCTCGGGGGAGGCAGTAACGATCCCGCTCCGGCACCCCCTCAGAATTTCCGGAATCAGTAGGCAAAGGCCCCCACGCCCTTAATCCCGAATCCCACGGTCGATGGCATTCCTCGAGTGGTTGTGTCGCCCTGTGGATCTTCCGCCCTCGACCCGCCGCTCAGCACGCCGAATCGTTCCGATCGACCCGGGCCCCCCCCCCGAACCTCGCATTTCTCGGTGCCGAGTTGCTTGAACCGGGTGAAATCAGAACGGGGTCTCTCTGAGGGAGGGGGGGGGATGCGAGATTCTCCCATCAAGTGTCGCCCCGGGAGGCGATAAAAAAACCTCATACTTTCAGTGAACTAGTGCCGATAAAAGAGTGTCGGCTTCTCGATGAGATGATCCGCGAGAATAGAGTTCATCGCTGCACGCATCTCAAATCATGACGCCAACACGAGTGTGAGAAGTCTTCAAAGTGTGAGCCTATGTCGAATGCCACGAGCGTCCCCATCGATCGCTTCGCTTCGCCTTGCGGAGGCGATCGAGCCAGCGCATGGGTTGGCGCCCAACGACGGCATCTCGTTCTTCGATCAATCGCGATCCTCTTTGGCTTCTTCCTTCTGACCTCGAGTTCGGTGCTCGCCGACCAAGTACGAGTCACGTCGTTTGAGTCAGTCCCGGGCGGGCAATCGCTATTCCTCGGGACACTGAGCGCGTCATCGACTTCTGGCGAGAAGCGTTCGCTCGCTTTCAACTTAGGCGCTGAGAATCGAGGCAGTGCGGTACTGACCGGACTGCGCATCACCTACTCCCTGTGCACGTTCCACGATCCACAAGAGGTTGTCACGGAGTTCACGGTCACAGGCGACCGCACTCGATGCTTTCGCTCGTTCATCAGCAGCAATGCGTTCTCACTTGCGCCGGGAGAGAAGAGCGTTCAGCAATCACATTTCGAGTATACGGAAGAGCCATTCGCCGGCGCGCTCCGAGTGATCGCAACGGTCATGGACGAGGATAGTCTTCCCATCGCGATGACTTGGGCTGAAGTGTCGCCCTCAGTTCTCGTTGGCGGAAGAGGTCGACCTCTGAATATCGAAGAAACCGTGCTCCTTCACGAAACGCGATTCCCTGGAACCACGTATTTCCCTCTTACCGGCCTGGTCTATGAAAAAGGTGAAACTCCGGTCGGAGCGCTGAAGGTCCGGAACTTCACGAATGCAGAGATTCGTGTCACCCCTCGAATTCGCGTCTATCGCCGGAATCATGCGGGCGGCTTGAGTTACGAAGCGAAGGGCGAGCCGTTTTCGGTTGCACCCGCTGGAGTGACCCAAGCACGGCTCACATTCCGAGCAGATCTTCCTCCTCAGAGTTACCTCGTCGAGGCGCAACTGTTTGACGAGCAGAACGTTGCCGCGTCGGACTTGATCCACTTCCGATATGTCATTCGCGGCCGTGCGGCATCGATTCAGCGAGTGAGACTCTCGAAGAGCGCCGCATTAAGCGGAGAGACAATCACGGTCGACTTTCTCGCGCTCGGTTCTCCGGATCTCAGCGAGCTCGGCGTCGGAGCCGGGCGACTCACTCCTCTGAATGACGTGACCGGCAAAGTTCAGCTCTGGGATCGGGTGACCCAGAGCCTCGTGGGGGAGACGACTTTCGCAGTCACACTTGATGATTGGAAGGGAAAGCTGAGTGAGGCTCCCGTTCAGGCAATGGATTCCAGCGATGCGCTCGAAGCACGAATCATTCTCGATTCGCCCTCCGGGCTCCTGCGACAGCGCAATGTCCTGGCGAGCACGAGCCTCGATGTTCAGGTGAATCCAAGCGCGGGCAGACATAGCGTTTTCTACACTTTCACCAAGAGATATCGCGCCGCAATCCTCACTGTCACATCAATCTTCTTGTTCCTTCTCATCGCGCATT
>JADYYL010000455.1 GCA_020853655.1 Deltaproteobacteria bacterium | reverse complement strand
TTGAACGAATTCCAAAGGTACCGAGCGGCAGTAGGGCAAGCTCAGAAGGATGCGCGGGACGCAACGTACGCTCATGCGGGCGATCCTTCCGACCCACGGCTGGGGAACGCGGCCAGAGCGGCAGACACCGCTTTGAAGGACGCAGCCGCAGATTTCCAGAAGTACAAAGCCGATAACGGTTTTGGGTCGCGCAGTGACGACGAGATCCAGCGGCAGCTGGAGCGAGTTCGCGCTCGAGCTGTTGATCTCTCTGACCACGATGCTGCGGTGAAGGCACAGGAACGCGCTCTCGCTGAAGCGAGTAAATTGGCGGGAGAGGGAAGGCGAATCGCCGCCGACTCTCACAAGGACGCGACTCAGCGCACGAAAGACGTTGAGCGTCAGCATGCTGGTTTACTTGATCCAGAGAAGCAAAAAAGCCCGGCGAAAACGGAGAGAGAAAAGAAGGGTGGTGGCATTCAGGTCCCCTGGAAGACCGCGGGATTTGTAGCGACGGGCACGGCGCTCGGAGGCTACGTGGTGTACGACAGCTACAAGCGGGGTTCGGGAAATCCGACAACGAACGCGATCGGCGGTGCGATCGATAAGGTAGCGGAGGGTGTCGATCAGGCACGCGACGCGACGATGCGCGCGAGTGAGAGTAGCGCGGAGAGTTCACCGACCAACGCTCCACCAGGCGTGACGGTCCCGAATGGAAGTGAGAAGCCTCAGACGCAGACGAGTCCGGGTACCGGCTCGAGCTCGGTGCGTCAGATGAATCTCGTCGTTCCGAGCACCCAACTAGACGAGATCGTCGATCGAATGGGAGACGAATTTTACAACACCACAGTACAGAAGTACCAGAACAATCCAAAAGTGCAGACGGATGTTCTGAACGCGATGGCCGATCCGCTTGCGGTAAAGGCCTACGTCGAGCACGCGGGGATCATGTTCACAACGGGTGAGAACCTTTACTCGGCGACAAGTGTTGCAGACATGGAGAAGGTCGCCGCTAGCGCGTACAAGCGCATCTCCGAAGGGTGGGCGATTTCTCAAGAAACACAGGTCGGAGGAGCAGTGGAGAAAGTGACCACTCATCCGCTCAAGTACCGCGTAACATCGCAGGAGATCGACGAAGTGGGGATCTACCGTGCCTTCCGAAAGTTGCTTGATACGGAGTTCGGTGGTGTCCGCTACGATCAGTCAGTTTCGAATATCATCCAGACGGAAACAGTAACCACACCCGACGGTCGAGAGATGACAAGGGAGTTCCTGCAGCGCGTGACCCCCGACAACAAAATCCCAGCCGATTTCGGCGCGACGGATTCCGCGTACCATATGACGCTCCGCTTCCTCCAGCTTCATAACGACAAGAACTCTCCCGCAATGCCATTGCCAACGGAAGCGCAAAAAAGATAACGCGGTCAGGCGACGGCAGTTTCGCTCGGTGCACAGGCAGTTTTCGGCGCATGTAGATTATGGCTACGGTTCACCAACAAGCTGGAGTCTCTCGTGAGAACACCACCTCGCCTGACGGCGAGGTGGTGAAACTCGAGCGCGCCACACTTCCGAAGGGCGATCAACTTCGAACTCCTACGCTCGAGCAAAGCCCTGTGCAGGGCGTGAGTCCACAGGCACCGCAGCGAGAGTTTAAACCGCTCGATCCCTACGCCGCCGGGAAGACCGAAGCTGGCGAATGGCTGCACACCCTGGGATGCGGTCCGGTGTCGCGTTGGGTCGTACCAGGGGCCGCAAGCGCGGTTGGCGGTACACTCGCAGCTGCTGGCGCGAGCTGGACGGTGCTCGGAGCCGCGCCGGCAGCGATTGCCGTCGGTTCCGTTTCGGCGGCAGGTGCGACTACCATTCAGGACAAGCTCTGCGACGGCGAGACGAACCTCGGCAACACACTCGGGAGCGGAATTCTCGGCGCATTCGGGGGCCAGATTGCAGTGAGCTTTGGCGCTGCGATCGCAAAAACGGCCAGCGTTGCCGTTGGCACACTAGGATTCGCAACGTTTGCCGGGTGGGGTGCAAATAGAATCGAAGAAAAGATGGGCCCCCAAAAGTTGGACGGCGAGACCACGATCGATAAGGGAGTTCGCTTCGTCGCTCGATACTATCGTAACGCGGAGCGTCTCGTCACCATGGCGGTCACCGGAGGCATCTCCGAAATCGATCGAGAGAACAAACCGCTGGCTCGATCCGGCGAGGTCGAGTTGGAACGCGCGGTTTTAGGTGCGCTCGAATCACGCGCGAATGCGTACAATGAACAAAACGGCGCACAGCAGCAGGCTTTGGTGGAAAAGCTGGCGAGCGCGAGCGCGCTGCGAGCATTCGTAGAGAATTCTTCGCTCGTGACAAAGGACCGGAACAATGGGTTCCGAGTAGCAGAGGGAGCCACGTTGACTGAGGTGAGCAGTTGGGGTGAGCGGAAGATAGCCGAAGGGAATACCGGCCCATACACGAACCCCGAGACCGGCCAACTGACCTCAGCGCCGACCCGCGCACTTCGAGAGGTGAACCTTCAAGGTCCTTTGACCCCGGAGAGGTTGGCTCCTGTTTATCGAGCTCTCCGGGGAATGATCGACGCGAAAGGCAATGGCGTGCGGACGCAAAATGATATCCCCGCTCCGGGGGCGATCGATTACGCAGACGTTACGGACCAAGCGGGCAACGTCGTGAGACGTCAGATCTTCGTGATCTCGACCGATCCACACTTTGGCGAGAATGACCGTGCTTATCAGGCAACGCTTCAGATCAAGCGACGTTCGGACGAAGCGAACGGAATACCTCCGGCTCGATAATTGAGCCCGGTCGATTGCTCATTGACGGTGTGTCTCGC
>JADYYL010000454.1 GCA_020853655.1 Deltaproteobacteria bacterium | reverse complement strand
TTCCAGGATCTTCTCGCTGGGCTGTGTGTCGGAGGTGTGGTTGCCGTTTGCTTCCTCCTTGGTCAGCTCCTTGAGGTTCATTCGTTTTTCTTCATGAACCTGAATCCATTCTGGCACTACGTTGGTCGATACCCGGCGACATTCTCGGATCCGAATGCATTCGGCGTGATGACCATGCTGATCGTGCCGGCGCTCATCGGATGTGCGATCGGATCTCGGGGCCCGATCTACGCCTTTGTGGCCGTGCTTCTCCTGTGCTTCTCGATCTGGTCGGGGTCGCGGACGATGTACTTGGGGCTCGTCGTGTGGGGGATCATGTACCTCCACTTCCTGGTGAAGCGAACAAATCGAAAGGAACTGCTCTACGCGCTCTGGATCGGCGCTGCGTTCTTCACCGTTTTTGTCTTCCTCCTCGGCTACCCCTCGGTGAATGAAAAGCTGCAGTCGAGCCTCCCGTTCCCGAGCACGGTGAGGGTGCTGAAGACAATCCACTGGAGCGAAGCCGAGGGCATGCTCTTCAGCCGTCGGACATACTCTAAAATCGCCTATCACACGTGGCAGAAGAGCCCGATGACAGGAATTGGCCTGGAGCGGTTCTTCAGCGAACAGCGTCGGATCATGAAGTCCTTGAATATCGACCTGGGACAGTGGCGCGATAACGCGAACAACTACTATCTCCAGGTGCTCGCGGAGGAGGGGGTCCTCGGACTCGCGCTGCTGCTCTTCTCCATAGCCTTATTCGGATTCGCGCTGCTGTCGACGGAGCGCAAGGTACTCCTCGAGTCAACGCAAGTTGAGCCGGCTTTCGTTGAGCGGGGATTCTTCGTGACGCGTTCCCTGATGTTTGTCATCGCGCTCGTGCTGATGACCGGTCCTCACGTGAACTTTCCCGAGGTCCGGTACCTCGTCATGGTTATGCTCGCGGTGTCCGCTTCGCGGCCAATTGTCATCCGTACAAGTTTCCTGAACGTGATCCGAGTCGTGAGTCTTATGCTTGCGCTGCTCTTCCCACCGCTCTTTGCGCTCTCCGTTTCTCGAGGGGTGGAGAAGACGCACAGCACAGGGTTCTATTCTGCAGAAGAGGTCAGCGGTCGGATGGCCGCTTGGACCTCCGACCGAGCCCGGCTCCATCTTTGCGACGTTTACTCCGATCGAGTTCGACTGCGACTCCGCGCGGGGAATCCCGATATAGCGTCACGGCCTCTTCGTATTGCACTGTTTGAGCGCGACCCGCGGGACACGGGCGCCCTGGATCTCACGAACCTGCATCCGGTGAGAGTGAAGCTGACAACTGGTGAATGGACAGAAGTTGAGGTTCCTATTACGAGTGATTTTCGCGCGTATCGAAAGGTCATTGAGTTACGGGCGGAGCGCGTTTGGAATCCTCGGGAGGCCAAGATGGGTGATGATCCACGAGTGCTCGGGGTGATGGTCGAACTGCCGGAGTCTATGTGTTGAGCGAGTACCCCGAAACGAGCAGTGTCTCGCCTGTGGCGCCCCGCCGTCAGTGGATTGTCGTTGGAGCGATTGCCGCGGTGTTCCTCGTTGCGACTGTGTTGCGCTTCTACCAACTGGATGTCCGTCCATTTCACCACGACGAAGGAGTGAACCACCACTTCATCGAGGAGGTCATTCGTCGTGGATACTACCCATACTCCCACGAGAATTATCACGGCCCACTCTTCTTTTACCTCCTGACGGGCTTCATGCTGGTGTTCGGCGACGGAGAGGCGGCGTTCCGCGCTCTTCCAGCTGTGTCTGGAATTCTTCTCGCTCTTCTGCCTTTCTGTTTTGCTCGGACACTCGGATTGCGCGCGGCATTCTTTGGCGGGCTCCTCCTCGCAACGAGTCCGAGCCTCATCTTCTATTCGCGCTACACGATTCACGAGATGCTTTTTGCCCTCGCGCAGGTTGTGCTTGGCCTCGGCGTGTTTACGTGGTGGCGAACTCGAGCGCCCGCGCAGTGGTACGTGATCTGGTTTGCGATGATGTCGCTCGTCACGCTGAAAGAGACCTTCGTCGTCTCAGTGTTCTGGATCGTGCTTGCGCTGCTGTCGATTGCTACTCCTCGCGGGGTGCTCGCGGCTCTCGGAACTTCGGCGCGGCACATTGGTCGCGCGTATCTCGCTTCACTCGCGTTCCTTTTCTTTGTCTTCTCCGGCGGCTTTCGATGGTTCGAGGGGCTCCGCGAGATGATTCAAGCGTTCCCGCAGTGGCTCGGAAGAGGGACCTCCAGCGATCCCGGGCACTTCAAGCCCATGGGATATTACATCGATGACGTACTCTGGCCGGCGGAGCCGGTGACGCTGATCGTGACGGCTCTTGCTGGCGTGTTGCTCTTCTACAGTCTGGGCGTGAGATTTCGACGCGGCGGGCTCACCGCCATTGGCCGTCATGATGTGAGTGGAGGGTTACCGTTCTCCGCGCGGACCGACCTGCTCTCATTTTTATTCGTGTGGAGCGCGGGCACACTGGTGACGTATTGCGCGATACCATACAAAACACCGTGGTTGATCATCTCTTTCGTTGCGCCGGCGATGATCCTCGGTGGGGTGCTCTGCGCACTTGCGACGGAGAGTCGTCGGTTTGAGATTCGCTCGCTCGGTTGGGTGATCGTCGCTGTTGGGGTGCTCTTTGATTCCCGCGAGTCGTTCCGTTTCAATTATCGTTCGTCTCCGACGATGGAAACTGTGCTGCGGTTGCGAAGCATGCCCTACGGCGATGGAAATCCTTATACGTATGTACATACGACGGACGGCATGCGCGATTTCGTCGAAGACTTGAAACGCTATCTGCGTTTCAATCCGTCCGCTCGAATCGTTATCGGCGTCGATGGATACTGGCCGCTCCCGTATTACCTGCGCAACGTGACGGATCGAGCTGGGTATCAACGCGTCGAAGACCCGGTGGCGATTCAGGGCGATTATGACGTGATCGTCGCAGAGCATACGTTTGAATGGGACGGCGGCGGCGATTTCTCTCGGAAATACTACCGATTCACGGGAGCATCGGAGACCCACACATATTTCCGCAAGATCGAGGGGTTCCAATGACCATCGGTATGGTGTTCACCCTGATCGCTTCTGTCTTGGTATTGGCGGGTGAGCTCGCGCTGGGTCAGGCAATCTGCGGTGCTCTGATGCGCCGCGTGGGTGTCGAGGCCCACGCCGAAGATCACTCACCCCTGGCGCCGCTTTTCTGGATCTCGTTCCTCGTCGGGCTCTTCGCGCACCTCTTCGGGGTGCTCGTGATTGGGGGGATAGTGTGTGGGACCGACGTGGGCCAAGCCTTCGCCGTCGAACATTCAAGTTTCTTTTGGGGAGTTCTGGCCTGCGCTCCGCTGTGTCTCTCTGCCCGTCGATGGGTCCGCGATAGAACACTCGTTGCCTGGACTCCCACTCCGATCACGGTGTCATGGGCGGTCTGGTTGACCGTCATCTCGGCCTTATCGATGAGTCTCTTCGATGCCATCGAAACACTGAGCACGGCATGGCCGTTCAACTATGGCGACCTTCCGTTTCATCTCGGGATGATCACGTCGTTTGTCTACGGGGGGAATCTGCTCCCCGAATACCAAATTTACGCCGGGAAGGGCCTCTCGTATCCGTTCTTCGTGAATCTCTGGTCGGCGCTCCTCTGGTTCCCCGATCCGAGCTTCGAAAGTCTTGATGTTGTCTTCGCGGTTCAGTGGATTGTGCTGTGGTGCGCAGTCTTTGGACTTCTGCGCGGCGACCGTTTCTATCTGCTCCCTTGGGCTGTTCTCTTGGGCGGAGGAAGTTTCGAGGTGCTGGCTAAGATCATGACGCATACCGATTGGAACCTCAGCGGTGTGTTTGGTGGAAAGCTCATTCGGGAGCAGTTTCCCTGGGAGCCGCTGCTCCCAACAATATGGGTCACGCAACGCTCTGCGCTCATTGGGGTCGTCACGCTCCTCGCTGCCGTTCGCTACTTTCATCAGCGCTTCAGCTCAACCGGTGTCGCACGTGAACGAATCATCGGTATTGTTCTCCCCGGCGTCACGCTGAGCCTGGGCATGCTCGCGCACACGCACCTCTTCCTCTGTGCGTTCATGTATCTCGGGCTCAACGTAGGATTTGTCGTCCTGCAAAACGTCTGGGGATGGTGCTCTCGTCCGGCAGTCGTGAGGGAGCGTTTGACGACTATCGTCGCTCCTCTCTTGTGGCTCGGATTGAGCGCGCTGCCGACGCTGCTCTCCGTGCCGTTTATCTGGGATAAACGCGGCACTGTGAGGTTTGTACTTGGCTGGATGCCGTGGACGGTTGCTCCGGAAAGTGGGAATCTCGGCGCCCTCATTGGAAGCGTGGCGACGTGGA
>JADYYL010000453.1 GCA_020853655.1 Deltaproteobacteria bacterium | reverse complement strand
CTGTGGTGTACTCTGATCAAGCTGCCTTTATCGCAGCGACGGGTGCGACAGCGAATGCTCCACTGCCGAATAGTGGTCTCGCTCCGGGCGGCGCGTCGGCGAGTGTCACTGTTGGAGACCTGACGTTTTCGCCAGAGGATGCAAGCTACGAACTTTACATCGGCCGCGGCGACTCCTTGCAGTGGTCCGAGCGGATTTCCGGGAATGATATCGCGCTGAGTGGCCCCGAGAATCTTGATATCCAAGTCGCTTTCCTGACAACGGCATTCGGCTTCGATTTTCATGAGACGCTGCAGGATCCGTTCCGAGGATCCTCGGGGTTCATCGACTCCGATTTTGAGGTGACATTGTACAACGGAGCGACAAATGTCGGTTCCTTCGTGTTTAACGGTGGGAACGATGCGTTGACGTTCGTCGGTGTCTATTCCGATCTCGCTTTCAACCTCGTCTCGATTCGCGAGTTGAACATCGGCATCGACAATGAATTCTTTGGGAACTTCTATCGATACGATCCCGCAGTTGTGCCGGAACCTGCCACGCTCGGACTTCTCGGTATCGGCCTCGCGTCTCTCGCGCGTGCGCGCCGCAATCGCTCGCATTCATAGTGAAGCGGTGGATGGCTCTGAGGGGGTTGTCGGACGACGACCTCCTCCAGCCGCGCAGCACAACGGTCATCCATAGCGTGTGAGTGCCTGTGCGGCGATTCTTCGAAGCAGTAGAAGTAGCTGCTCCTCTCTCTGCCGGTCTCCTGATGCTCCGCGTGGTGGCGGGGCTCGCTTTTATGTTTCACGGGTGGGGGAAGATACAGGATCCCTTTCAGTGGATGGGGCCGGAGAGTGGTATGCCGGCCATCCTTCAGTTCCTCGCTGCGGTCTCTGAGTTCGGCGGCGGACTCGCCTGGATACTGGGGTTGCTGATGCCTCTTTCCTCGTTGGGCATCGCGTGCACGATGGCGGTCGCTTTCTGGACCCACGCAGTGATGCGGGGTGACCCTTTTGTGGGAAAGGGAGCCTCTTACGAGCTCGCCCTCCTCTATCTGGCCCTCTCATTGTTCTTCATCGCTTCCGGACCGGGGAAGCTCTCCCTCGACCGCCTTCTCTTTGGAGTCCGGAGCGAGGGTTGAGCGCTCGACGGAGGGACGGCGCGTCTCCCAAACAGTGAGCCACTTCAGTCTAATAAGTCGGTTTTGCTCAAGCGACAGGCGAAGCGGGTAGACTGCCCCCGGCGAAAGACTTATACTGCGCGGCCATGCGGAAAGTGACGGCTGTCCCGTCGGTTCTCCCGCTCATCAACAACTCAATCCGGTCAAATCGATGGTCAGGCTCTCGAACGCGCTCAGATATCACGCATTTCCAACGCCCGGAAAACTTGCCATCCAGCCCACCAAGCCGTGCGAAACCGCCCACGATCTCTCGCTCGCCTATAGCCCAGGAGTAGCTGAACCGTGTCTCGAGATCGCTGCCGATCCTGAGAAAGGGTACGATTACACTTCGAAGGGGAATCTCGTGGCCGTGATCTCGAACGGCACCGCTGTTCTCGGTCTTGGCGATCTCGGCCCGCTCGCGTCAAAGCCGGTCATGGAAGGGAAGGCGTGCCTCTTCAAGATGTTCGCAGATATCGATGTCTTCGACCTCGAACTCGACTGTCGCGACAGCCGGTCGTTTATCGAGACCGTCGCGGCCCTTGCTCCGACGTTCGGCGGAATTAATCTCGAAGATATCAAAGCGCCCGAGTGTTTTGAGATTGAAGAAGAGTTATGCCGACGCCTCAGCATTCCGGTTTTTCACGATGACCAACACGGAACAGCCATCATCGCGAGCGCCGCACTGATCAATGCCGCGAAACTGACCGGTCGAGAACTCAGCGAGATGCGAGTCGTCGTCAATGGGGCCGGCGCTTCTGCTCTCTCCTGTGCCAAGTTATTTATGAAGCTGGGTGTGCTTCGAGAGAACATGATTCTCTGCGACTCGAAGGGCGTTATTTACGCCGGTCGGACGGAAGGGATGAATCGATTTAAGTCCGAGTTCG
Source organism: Deltaproteobacteria bacterium (assembly GCA_020853655.1). GTDB lineage: Bacteria > Bdellovibrionota_C > UBA2361 > SZUA-149 > JADYYL01 > JADYYL01. The sequence continues at coordinate 1,354 of JADYYL010000453.1, read as the reverse complement.
CCGCAGAGACTCCGCTTCGCACTCTTTCCGAAGCAGTTGTGGGCGCAGATGTTTTGGTCGGTTTGTCGAGTCGCGACGCGTTCACTCCAGAGATGCTGACGGTGATGGCCGCGAATCCCATCGTGTTTGCGATGGCCAATCCCGATCCAGAGATCGACTATGACACGGCGGTGGCAACGAGGCCGGATGTGATCATGGCGACTGGTCGAAGCGACTATCCGAATCAGGTCAATAACGTTCTCGGTTTCCCATTTATTTTTCGCGGAGCGCTCGACGTTCGAGCCTCCTCTATCAACGACGAAATGAAACTCGCTGCTGTGCACGCGATCGCCGAGCTCGCGCGTGAACCCGTGCCGGAGACAGTTCGCCGTGCATACGGCAATTCAGAGTTTCGGTTCGGCCCGACGTACATTATCCCGAAGCCCTTTGATCCACGTGTGCTGTACAAAGTCGCTCCCGCTGTCGCGGCGGCCGCGATCGCATCGGGTGTCGCTCGACGAGCCTTAGATATTGAAACGTACACGCTTTCGCTCAAACGAAAGCAGCATGCTGGACGGGAGATTTTGAGCCATTACGATGCGCTCGCGCGATCGGCCGAGACCCCCAAAACCATCGTCTTCACTGAGGGGAGCAACCCCCGTGTGCTGACGGCTGCGGTCCTCGCTGCGCAGGAAGGGATCGCACGGCCCGTGCTTCTCGGAAAGCGGAAGCACATCGAAGCTGCCGCGCACAATCTCGAACTTGATATTTCGGGCTGCGAGATTGTGGACCCGCGTTTTCACGATCGTCGATGCGAGTTCTCTGACGCCTACTTCGCGCAGTTTCAGCGGAAGGGTGTCACGAAGGAGCAGGCCGCTCGCGCCGTTGAGCGCGAAGAGGTATTCGGAAGTGTCGGAGTGAAGCTCGGCGAGTTCGACGGGCTCATCTGCGGAGTCGACAAGAACTATCCCGATACGGTGAGACCGATTCTGCAGATCGTTGGGTTGAAGCCCGGCGCCACGACGGCTGCTGCGCTCTACATGTTGTCGATGAAGGATAAGTTGTTTTTCCTCGCCGACACCGGAATCAATATCGATATGACACCGGAGAAGCTGGCGCAGGTCGCATTGATGGCGGCGGAATTCGCGAGTAGCTTTGAAGTGGAGCCGAGGCTCGCGCTGCTGTCATACTCTAACTTTGGGACCTCGCAGCATCCTCAGGCACGGCTTGTTCGCTCCGCGCTGGAGAAGCTTCGAGCCCTGAAGCCCGACCTGATCGTGGATGGGGAGATGCAAGTGGATGCCGCGGTGAGCGAAGAGATCTTGAACGAGTATTTCTCGTTCTGCACGCTCGATAAGCCCGCAAACGTCCTGGT
>JADYYL010000452.1 GCA_020853655.1 Deltaproteobacteria bacterium | reverse complement strand
TCGTAGGCGTTCACGGAGATTCCAACTGACGAAACGCTGATCGCGCGATCGAGTCCGAGAATCGAAGCCGCGTGATCGGCGAATGCCTCGGAGGTTTCGAACGGTTGAAGATTCGAATCGAGTGCGGCACTCAGGAGCGATTCATGCACGAGTGAATCCATTCCATGCGCAAGGTAGAGACGCGTGAGAGGAATGAGGCCCAGCAGAAACTGCGTACCGAGAGTCTCCCGTTCCGCGGCCGCTTGGAGTGCTGCGTTCGATGCGACGATGAGCACGCTCCTCTTCTGCGGCACGTACCCGACGGACTCGAGCGCGCGAGCGAGTGTTGCCTCCGTGCGCACTTCTCCCCCGCTCACGGGTGCGATGTCGGCGAAGTGATCCGGAAGCCCCATCGGCAGGCATCCGCTGAATGCGCAGAGCGCAATACAGAAGACCGTCACTCGCCGGATGAGCGTTCGTCCACAACTTTCGCTTCGAGGTATCATTCCGTCCATCTTCTCGCTTGAGGTCCGCGGCCGGCCGAACTTCGCTGCCACGGGAGGTCGATAATGGCATGGAGCGCCCGAAGACGAGATCGCCTTTCTCCGTTTCCCGTCCCGATTTCGGTTGACGATCACATGACTGGCGGCGCTCCTCGGGGAAGAATAAACCACCGGGAGAGAGCGTTGAGGTCGCTCGTGAAAGGCTCTGCTTCAAACTGCCCGGGGATCAGGGTATACTGAAAAACCTCTATCGAGAGACTCCGTATTCCGTAGGCCTCGTCGCAGGGCTTCGAAGGTGTCGTCTTCCGGGCGACTTTTTCGTATGGCGCGACCCTGCGGTCGCGCTCAGCCGCTCTGAGTGATTTTCGCTCTGAGCGATTTTTGACAGAGATTCGCGGTGCTTTCTTATTTGCGTGGGCTTTTCTCAACCCTCCCGGGGGGTTGGGAATGGTCTTGAGAATCTCTGGCGCTCACTTCCCCGCCCGAGACGTCATAACAGGTGGGCACGCAACGGAAGACGTGGACGCGCTGGTGGTGAGCCGAACACGCTCGGAGATGACGAAGTTTCCCCGTTGAGTTGTTTCACTGAGTTTTCCGTTTCAACCGCTATGGCAGATGCGAATCAGTTTAGTCAGGAGATGGGAACGCTCGTCGAGCGAATCTCTCTCCCGCGGCTTCGTGTCGCCGGCGATGCTTTCGCTGCGGGGGACGTTAAGGGCGCCCTGACGGAGTCCGAGCGTGTTCTTGCAGAGTCTCCCCGTTCTCTCGATGCGCGGATCGCGTGGATCCTGTGTCAGCTCGAGGTGGGGTCAGTTCCTGTCGCTGCGCTGAGCGGTCCGTTGGAAGAGGTCTTCGCCGGACTCGAGGAGAATCCTGAGCTTGGTGCGACCGCTGCGGTCGTCGCGCTTCGGATGGCACGTCGGCTCGTCGAGCGTGGACAGATGCGTATCGCGCTCCCGTTGATGGAGCGCGCGATGACGTTGCTTCGCTCGAGTACCGGCGCATTCCCAGCGCAGGCGGAGTTCCACGGTACCCTTCGCAAACTGTATACGGAGGAGATCAAACGGGGCGAGCTTCGTCGAGAAGCAAAACCATATCTCGATCAGTTGCGAAAACGCCTTGAGCAGCTCGAAGCGGAGCGCCCGGCGCCGATGGCTCCGTCGAAAGCGCCAGATGCGCCCAGGAAGAAGAGTTACCTCAACTCAAAGGCACTTCTGGAAAGCGCAGTCGCGGCAGAGCGTGCCCCGCAAACGGAAGGCCGGGCCGAGCCCGATCTGACTGGGATGTCTGCGGTGCCTCCAGCAGATCGCGAGGAGCGGTCAGAGGAGGACATTCGCGACACATCACGGCTTCGACACCGCTTCTTCCTCGGCGGGGGAGCCGCATTTGCGCTCATGGGGTTATATTTCCTGGCCAAGATTTCGTTTCCGGAGGCCGCACTCGAGATCGCGAACGAGCGCCTCGCGATTCAGATTGGCGCAAGCATTCCAGCGAGTCTCTCGCTTCCTGAAGTAAAGAGCATCGCAGAGGCGAGCGCGGGCTCATCCGCGATTCGAGAATTGTCTCGGAGAATGGAGAGCCTTCCGACTCGAAACTCGAAAGGTCCCGAGAACGAAGTGGACACCGCAGCGCTCCAGTTTAAGGGAGAGCTCGCGCAGCCGGAACCTCAAGATAACCTTCCACGCCCACCGCCTCGACCCGATTCTCGAAAGCTCCCGGAGGCGGATGCCGATCGCCTCGCAGGTACAGTCGTTGAGTCCCTTGGACGCGTTCCGGATCCACGCGAGATCGATGTCGCCGTTGGGTCGCTACGAGCTGGACCTGATGGTCGAACCTACGGACCTCCGCTTAATGCGAGCGGCTCTGATCGAGCGTTAGATGGGTCGGACTTGCGGGCGTATCCGGTCGATCAACTTGCGGCACCGGTGCTCTATAAAATTATCGCTCCGACGAAGGTCCTGAGCGCGCCTTCGGTGCTCGCCAATCCGCTCGGCGAGCTGAAACCGGAAGCGATGGTGCAAGTGACCTCGCGGATGGGCCGGTGGCTAGAGATTCAGTCCACCGGGGGACGTCGCGGATTCATTTATTCGCAGGACGCGGCGGAACAGCGCTAGGCAGCGCAATTTTTGTCCACGCAACACTTGCCTATTCGGCAAACCCAGCAGATCGGTCGCTAGTGACGCTCCGTCGCCGCGGATGTCGGCGTCGGTTCGCTTCGCGGGCTTTCAACGGAAACGCCGTTCGATGTTGCAAGCAGCTCCTTCTTTTTCCGCTCTTCGCGGAAGTATAAGAAGGGACCGCTCAGCACGTAGATCAGCGACCCTGCCAGAAAGAACATCCGGCTGTGATACCAGGCAAGCGCGACGAAAAGCGCCAATGCGAAGAGCAACATCTTCATGTTCTTCTGAGTGAAGCGCATATACTTCACACTCAGAAACGGAATAGAGCTGACCATCAAGAAGGCAAGTGCGATCGCAAAAAGTGCGACGACGCCGGCCACCATCGGATCAGACACTCGCGTCGGCGAGAAATAGACGGCGGAAGTCAGGGCAGCAGCGGCGGCTGGGATCGGCAGCCCTTGGAAGTGAGGGCTCTTCGAATCACCCGATGTAATGTTGAAGCGCGCGAGGCGGGCGCCTCCGCACACGGTGAAGAGAAATGCGACGAGCACACCAAAGTCGTTCGCCGGCTCGATGAATGCCCAGCAGTAGATCATAATTGCTGGAGCAACACCGAACGCGACAACGTCGCTCAGCGAATCAAACTCTTTTCCAAAAGCAGTCGTCGCATTCAAGCGGCGCGCGACTCGACCGTCGAGGCCGTCGAAAATGAACGCGAACGCGATGCATTTCGTCGCGTACTCGAACTCTCCGCGGAACGCGCTGATGATCGCAAGGAATCCGGAAAAAAACGCCGCCACGGTGATCAGGCTTGGCACGACGAGGATACGACGATGCATCCGCTCGGAGACGGTTCTCGATGACCGGTTGAATCTCACGCTCCGTCGGGGAGCGTCAGAACCGTTCGGCGGGGTCTCATTCATACGTTTGCTTCTCCTCTCGTAAGCGTCGCTCAAGAACGGTGGCGAGTTGTCGCCATGAGGCGTGATTCGAATACAGTCGGTGGTCGACAGTGTATTCCCCCTGCCACCCCATAACGCCTGCCACGTTATAAACGGTCCGGCCGGGATTACCATCGGGCCCCGTTCGGCGCCCCGGAGGCAATGCGCTTAAGCAACAGAGCGTATCTGGAGCTGGGTTCCCACGACCACCGTCATGGCTTCGTTAACACCGAACCCCCGTTTCGGGGGAATTCTACATATTTTCAAAGAGAAAATTTGACAACTGTCGGCAGTCGCGGTCAAATCTGAGCTTCACCGACAGCAGTTTCATACTGCATTGATGAGAATCTACCGCTCCCGGATCAAGTATCCCGCAGCGAAAATTCCACATCTCAATATCGAATTACCGAAGAGGAGTGAGGCCATGGCGAGAGTGACTGTCGCAGATTGTTTGCTGAATGAGACGAACCGGTTTGCGCTCGTTCGCTTAACGTCGCGTCGCGCAAAGCAACTCCTTGGCGGAGACATTGCAACAACCGATACCCGCGGTAACAAGGCGATTGTTTCCGCCCTCCGCGAAGTCGCTGCCGGCACGGTAAAGTTCCGTGGTGCTGAGGCTCCGAAGGAAGTCGACGGCGCGGACGAGAATTAGTCGACCAGCGCGGCGCACCGAGCTCCATCCTGTTGGCGTCCAAACAACTCGTCGTCGTCGCTCACGACCCTTCGTATTAGACCGGAGCAGACGGCAGCGCTGCTCGGTACAATTCACTTGGGTTTTGCGTGAAGCTACAGGATATCATCGCGGCCGTTCAGGAATACTATCCCGAGGCCGACATTGAGGCGATTCGGAAGGCATACGCCTTCATGCGTCTCCACCACGAAGGTCAGACCCGCGCGTCGGGCGAGCCTTACGTCTCTCATCTCACTGAAGTCGCCGCACTCGCCACAAAGTTGCGGCTGGACGTCCCCTCGATTGTTACCGCGCTTCTTCACGATACCGTCGAAGACACGGACGTCACTCTCGACGATTTGAAGCGCGACTTCGGCGCTGACGTCGCCCAGCTCGTCGACGGCGTGACCAAGCTCAATCAGATCAATTTCAGTTCCCGGGTTGAGGCGCAGGCCGAAAGCTTCCGGAAGATGCTTCTTGCGATGGCGCGAGACATTCGCGTGCTGCTCGTCAAGCTCTGCGACCGTGTTCACAACATGCGAACGTTAGAGTTCCTTTCAGAGGCTCGACAGACCCGCATCGCGCAAGAGACGCTCGATATCTATGCGCCGCTCGCGCATCGTCTCGGAATTCACTGGATGAAATCCGAACTCGAAGATTCCGCATTTCGGTATTTGAAGCCGGAGATCTACGAGAAGGTGAAGCAGTTCGTCAGCCAGAAGCGTAATGAGCGAGAGCGCTATGCGGAAGAGGTGACGAAGTTGATCGAGCGAGAGCTCGAGCAGAACGGAATTCATGGAGAAGTGACGGGTCGACCAAAACACTTCTACTCGATCTATCGAAAGATGGAGCGGTTCGGTTCCTCGTTCGAAGAGATTCACGACCTGATCGCATTTCGCGTCATGGTGCCGACCACGATGGAATGTTACGCCGCGCTCGGTGCGATGCACGCCGCGTGGAAACCCGTTCCCGGTCGGTTTAAAGATTACATCGCCATGCCGAAACCGAACCATTACCAGTCGCTCCACACGACGGTCATCGGCCCATACGGTCATCGGATCGAGATCCAGATTCGAACCCGAGAGATGCACGAGATTGCCGAGAGCGGAATCGCAGCCCACTGGCTCTATAAGTCCGCAGACAAGAAAATCCGGATGCCGAGTCACGACGACTTACAGTTTTCATGGCTTCGCGAGCTCGTCGAGTCGGGAAAGATGCTCCGCGATCCGGTTGAGTTCATGTCCCTCGTCAAAGAGGACTTGTTTTCGAACGAAGTGTACGTTTTCTCCCCGAAGGGCGATGTCGTCGCCCTCTCGGCCGGTGCGTCGCCAATTGATTTTGCGTATCACATCCACTCAGAACTCGGTCATCGCTGCACGGGAGCTCGGGCAAACGGTCAGCAGGTACCGCTCAACTACCGACTCCGGAACGGTGACACCGTTGAGATCATCACCTCGCAGGCGCAGACGCCGCACCGTGACTGGCTCAGCATGGTGCAGACGAGCAAGGCGAAACAGCGCATCCGTGCGTGGCTCAAGAGCGAAGAGCGCAATCGCTCGATCACCCTCGGAAAGGAACTGCTGCAGAAAGATCTCCGCAAAGTGAAGATGAGTTACGAGCGACTCTTGAAAGAGGGAGAACTCGAGCGACTCGGCCTGGAAATGGGCATCAAAGATCTCGATCAGCTCCTCGCGGAGATCGGATACGGGAAGATCTCCACGACGCAGATCGTTGCTCGACTCTTACCTGACGATCAAAAGTTCCAAACCAACGCAGTCGTCGAGCAGCCCTCTGAACTCCGGAAGATCTTCCAACGCGCGGCAAAGGCAACGCAGGAGCGTGCCGGCATTCGCGTGAGCGGAATGGACGGCATGGTCTTCCATTTTGCGCGTTGCTGCGAGCCGCTTCCGGGCGATGAACTCGTCGGCTACATCACGCGCGGACGTGGCGTGACCATTCACAACCGTTCCTGCACTCAGACACTCAGCTTCGATCCGCAGCGAATTGTCGATGTGTCTTGGGGCGATAAAAAAACGACTCATCGGCGCATTCGAATCCGCGTGAGTGCTCTCGACCGCGTCGGTATTCTTGCGGCGATGACGCAGGCGATCGCCGCCGCGGGCGCGAACATTGCGAGCGCAAACGTGTCGTCGACATTAGACGGCAAGGCGATGAACATCTTCGAATTGGCCGTCGACAGCGCAGAACAGCTCGAACACGTCATTCGAGGCTTGGAGAAGCTCGACGGCGTTGTTCGCGTCGAGCGCGAGCGCCGCAAAGGCGATCGAATCTAAACGAACAGGGTAGTGCGTCCCTTTACCCGCGAGCCTTTCCGGTCATCCCTGATTCTCGCTCGGCGCGACCGGTGGTGTTGGAGCGAGCTCCGAACCGTCAATCGCATACCCTTCCCAGCCACCGCCGAGCGCCTTGTAGACGGACACGAGAGCAACGTTGAGGTCCAGATTGCTCTGCGACAACTGGCTTTCGTTCTGCAGCGCGGTCCGTTGCACTTCGAGCACGGTCGAGAGATCGGTGCCGCCGAGTTCATACTGTTCTTGAATGAGGCTCAGTGCCTTCGCGCTCGCTTCGACAGCGAGTTTCAATCTCCCTCTCCGCTCCCGCTCACTTGAAAAGGAGAGCAACGCGTTCTCGGTCTCCTCAAGCGCGCGGAGCACCGCATGTTCGTAGCGGCTCAGCGCTTGGTCAGAGCGTGCGTCCGCAACGCGGACCCGCGAGATTGTCCGGCCGTATTCGAAGATGCCCCAGCTCAGGCGAGGTCCAAGGCGATACGTCGACGCAGTGCCCGAGGTCCAATCAGAAGGACTTGCCGCCTCGACTCCGAGCGAGCCTTCAAACGTGATCTTCGGATACAGGTCGCCCGTGGCGACACCAACGCTCGCGACCGCGGATGCCAGTTCTCGTTCAGCGGCACGGAGGTCCGGTCGGCGGCGCAACAGATCTTTCGGGTCGCCGAGACGGACTGGGCCGGTATATGCCGGTAGCGGCTGCACAGAGAGAAGTTCGTTCGTCAGAGTCGTTGGCAACTCTCCGAGTAAAACGGAGATCCGATACGTCGCGGAGCGGACGGCGCGTTCAAGAGGCGGAATCGTCGCTCGCGTCCCTTCGAGCAGAGCGCGCACACGGGAGTAATCGAGCTCTGTCGCACGCCCAGCGTCGCGACGCGCGCCGACATAATCGACGGTCGAAAGTTGATTGCGTTCGTTGGCGCGTGCAATCGACAGTTGCTCCTGAGCATTTCGAAGCTGGAAGTAATATTGAGCGACTTCAGCGACGACCATCC
>JADYYL010000451.1 GCA_020853655.1 Deltaproteobacteria bacterium | reverse complement strand
TGATGGGGAGAAGGTATAATCCAATCTACTTTTTCATCCCTAGTCCAAAAATCTGCGCCCGCCGAGCAACGTGGCCGTAAGCATCTTCGAGTAGGAAATCTAAATTGTCAGCCGCGTCGCCCACAGGCATCGGCTCAAGCCACCGCAGTAACGCCGCCGGAAGATCGTCTGCTCGAATGTGATAGGAAAGCTCCTTCAGCGTCGGCTTGGCAAGATAGTATTCTGTCAAAGCCGCGGTTCGTGCGTGGTCGCTTTCGACGGTTGCAGGCAACGCCTCGTCAGACAACATCTTCGACAGCTCCTCGGAACGCATCTGTCTCAGCGCGGAGAGCAGTTCATCTCGCGGATGTCCGCGAAGGAGAAAGATGGCAAAGGGGTCCTCACCCATCCGTTCAAGCACTTTGCCCCACACCATGGACTGGTGGATGCAGGGGAGAGCCTTCGGGGAGCAGTCACATCGAAGGCTGATCTCCGCGGCGCTGCGCGGGAATAGGGGGAGATGGTGGGCCTCGAAGATCGCGGCAACGTCCCGTGGAACCGCACCCGCGAGAAACGAGGCGAGGAACAGACTCTCCTTAAAGAAGCTCTGAAGAATCTCTCTCCACGCCTCTTCGGAAATCACGGTAAAGCCGATTTCAACGCGAAAGCTTTTCCCGGCACCATCCTGAACACGGCCCGTGACGAACCCGGGGTGAAGAGCGAACTCGACGACCCTTCTCCGTCGCTTCTCCGCTGGTTTCGGCTCGGCCTCGTCGACGGCAGGAGGTATCAAACGCTCCATCGCGTCCTTCCACCACAGGCTGGATATCGTTCGCCCCCTCATTCCATCTCCTCCTCTTGTTCCGGTGCCAAAAACTGGCTCGAGTCCGCACTGAGCTGCAAGAGTTCACGAAGCTCGTCCGTTGACATTTCGGTGAGCAAGTTTCGAGTCGTCCCAACGATCTCTCGAGACAAGGATCGCTTCCTATTCAACAACTCGGCGATCCGCTCCTCGAGAGTGCCGGAGCAAAGAAACCGACGAACCTGAACATTGCGCTTCTGGCCTATCCGATAGGCGCGATCCGTTGCTTGATCCTGAACCGCAGGATTCCACCATTGATCGAAGTGAATGACCTGATTGGCTTCAGTTAAGTTCAGTCCGTAACCGCCGACCTTCAGCGACAGCAGGAAGATGGATGGACCGTCCTTCATCTGAAAACGGTCGACGACTTTCTCGCGAGCGCCGCGGGAGAGTCCTCCGTGGAGGAAAAGCACTTCTCGTCGAAAGCGTTCTTCGAGATACGGTTTCAGGAGTGAGCCGAGCTGTGCGAACTGCGAGAAGATCAACACCTTGTCGCCCTCGTCGAGGATCACATCCAACAACTCTTCGAGTCGCCGGAGTTTGCCCGAGCGGAGGTCTCCTTGAGCCAGCTTCTCTTCGTGGGCGAACAGCGCGGGATGGTTGCAGATCTGCTTGAGCCTGGTGATCGTCGCAAGCACCAGCCCCTTGCGGTGCATGCCTGTGGCGGAGTCGACCTGATTGAGCATCTCGTCGAGCGACTTCTGATACAGCGCCGCCTGCTCTGGTGTCAGCGATATAAGCTCGTCCATCTCCATCTTTTCCGGAAGATCGGAGATGACCTTCGGGTCGGATTTTACCCGGCGCAGAAGGAGGGGACGGATAAGGTGCGCAAGCAGCTTCGATGATTGCTCATCTCGATACTTCTCGATCGGGACGGTGAAACGTCGACGAAACTCCGGGAGCTCTCCCAGATATCCCGGATTGAGAAAGTCGAAGATCGACCAGAGTTCCTCTAGATGATTCTCGAGCGGGGTTCCTGTCAGCGCGACCCGCTGACACTGCCCACCGGGCAAAATGTCAGAGAGCTGGCGGAAGGTGACTCGTCGAACGGCGCGAGTCTGCTTCGTATTCAGGTTCTTGATGTTCTGCGCTTCGTCGAGCGCGATTCGTCCCCATGAGATATTGGACATCGCTTCTTCGTCGCGATGTACGATGCTGTACGTCGTGAGAACCAGATCGCTCTCGCTCACCATCTTCGTGAACGCGCTTCCCGTGAGGCGGAAGGGACCGTGATGGACGTTGGCTCTCAAGGTTGGTGAGAAGCGCCGCGCCTCCACCATCCAGGTCCCGAGAATCGACATCGGGACAACGAGGAGTGTGGGTCGCACGGGTGGAGCGTCCGCCGCCCGGTTCTGGCGCTCGAGGAGCAGGAGGGCCAGAAGCTGAATGGTCTTCCCCAGCCCCATGTCGTCCGCGAGGCAACCGCCGAGTCCGACGTTGGAGAGGAAAACGAGCCACGAGAGTCCTTCCAACTGATACCGGCGGAGCTCGCCCTTGAAGTCGTCGGGCTGCTGAACCAGCGAGTCGAAAGGCTTTTCACGTTCGAGCAGCTCCGAGAGCCATCCGGAAGCATCGCTCCCAACGATGGGGAGCAAATCTTCCTCTTCCTGCAGGCCAGCGCTCAGTCGCAGCAGCTGTCCGAGAGGCAAGGACTCGCCGGGTTGGTGGCGTTGGAGAAAGTCTCGAGTGCGCTCGAGCCGTTGTGGGGAAAGTTCCACCCAACGACCGTCGATGAATGCGAGGGGTTCCGGCGAGCGCAGGAGGTCGTTGAACTCCTCGCTGGTCAACGTTTTCTCTCCAATCGAGATCTGCCACGAATATTCAACCAGCGTATTCATGCCTAGGCCGGCAGGAAGCCGGCTCTGACCGTCGCCGCCGTGCATCCGAAGGCGCAGCCCAAGTCGCGAGGCAGCCGTGTGCCACCAGTCTGGTACGATGACTTTGATTCCAGCTTCTTCGAGTAGTGACGATTCTTCTCGTAGCAGTTGATACACTTCCGTCGTCGAGAGTTCGAGCGAAGTCGGGCAGAACTCCCTGAGCGATTTCTTCAGAAGCGGGAAGATCTGAGCAGCGCGACCAAGCTCTTCCAGAAGTACTTCCTCGACCTCTCCGATCGTGATGTCCGCGTGCCTGAGAAACCCAAGTTGCCCGCCATAGATCTCGGCGGCGGTGACCGTATGTCGAGGGTCGGCCTCCGTATGCAAGAGGAAGTCGACCTTCCAGCGAATCGTTTGATCACGTCGCTCCGGTTCGATGACTTTGAAGCTTACTCGCAGTTCGCTTCTCTTCCGCTTCCCGAGTACCGGAGCAGCCCACTGTTGCAGACGTGTTTCGAGCTTGACGACCTCTGCCACCGGCCCGTGGACAATCGGGCTATCGACGGTCAATGATCGAAGGAATGCTGACCCCGCCCGAATTTTAGCTGAATACGCGGTGCTTTCTGTCTGTTGTGCCAGTTCGCTACGTCTCAGAAAGTGCCGGATAAGAGCGTCGCCGCACTCCTGAAGGAACGATTCGAGGGCCGCGTAGCTATCTGCGTCCGCCCGGACATTCGATGCGGACGCGTATGATCCAAGGGGAGCCGCGTCAACCAAGGTGGCAAATCGAACCGGATATTCTTTGCCGGTCAGCGCGAGTCTCCAACGGCTTCGGAAGGTCTCCACGTTCCGCTGAATGACGGGAACGAAGCGCCCGTGCGCAAGGAGTTCGAGAAGAAATTTTGTTCCCTCGAGCCAGTAAAGCAGTGAGTCGCTATAGCGCCAGCCTTGCGGCAACTCTTGTGGCAGCGAGCTGAGGAGCGAGATCGTATCCAATGGCGAGAGCGCGATCGCCGGAACTTGTTGGTGGACCAGCGGGAGCGGCCGTGAGCTCTCCACATCGTCTCCGTGGAAACGGCCCAAAGAGGACGGGACAATATTTCCTTCGAGGGCAGGGAGGAAGAGGTAGGAGTTCGATTCCTCTCCTCCTTCGAGCTCGAGAACGTTGAGAAGCTCTCGAAGCTCGTCGCTCGATATCGCCTCAAACGAAGATGTCCCTTCGCTCTTCGACCCTTCGCCCACGCGTGTGCGTTCGCCCCAAAGAGCGAGTGTTCCGCTGAGATCCCAAACTGCATGCACCGTTCGCAACAGAACCGTCCGATTTCTTGTCGGTTAAAGTAAATTTTTAAGTGCCGCATTATAGCCGGGCTGGTACTCTCGCAAAAGTACCTGATCCAAACCATGGCCGCGACGAACACCGTTCGAAGTTTGCTGACAAAAACGAAGGCGCGTCACGCACCTGCGGAGCGCCGTGGCCAGCCGTCAGACCTGCACACGTTTTTCACTGACCCTCGCTCCTATCCACTCGACTTCGCCTTTGAGCGCACTGTCACCCAGGACGACTCCCTCTACGTCCTCGGCCGAGAGCGAACATGGAAGTTCTCGCACGAAGAGTTCGCAGGCGCCAGGAAAGCTCCTCTGCTTCAGCGAATTGAGGATGCCGTCGAGGAACTCGCCCTTGCCCAGACTCTGACCCCCGAGATGTATGAGGGCATACGCGTTTTCTCGGTCGCTCACGGGGTGCCGGTTCCGCTCCATGACGAGCCTATCGGTGACACCAGTAAGCTCAACCGGAGTTTGCGAGGAGCGCAAACGATCTGTCTTTCACTCCATCGGGTCTTCCATGCGAGAACCTTGGGCACGGTCTGCCGGGAAGATGCGGAACTCGCTCATTCGCTCATTCCACGTATCGCGCGGCGGCTCAGAGAACTGCATCAGACACCAATGCTTACGAAACGGAGAGCCTCCGTTCGTTGGACACTTGAATCGTCTCGCGCGGAACTCCGAGTGCTGCTCGAGTGGGTGAGAGCGCGAGGACATGATTCGAGCGTGCTCGACGAGCTGGAACGCTTCGCGTCAGGAGCATTGTCTGCACTGACAGATCGCTTTCGCACACGCGCGCTCTCAGGACTCCTTACTCTTCCCGCTCTCACGCTTCCGAAGAATACGATCGTTGGGAGATTTTTGGGAGGGGCGGACCAATTATTTATCTTCCCCGATCGACGCGGGGTGCAGGGAGCTTCTGTTGGCGATCCCCTGCGGGAAGTCTCACGTTTCGTCGTCTCGCTCGATCTCTGGGGACACTCCGATGAATCCGCGCGACTTGTGTCTATCTACGGCAAGCAGAACCCACTCTTCGATCCCGAGATTCTTCGGCTCCACATTGTACTTGAATGTCTCGAGCTCGCCGCTAGCGTTCGATCGGAAAAATTGACGATTCATCCGGCGATTGAATGCGCGGCACGTTACGCGTTCGGTATGCCTTTTGGAGGCGATGAACGCCCTATCGCAGTATTTGTGCATCCGCCGGACGGATTTGCCGACGGATTCATTGCCGAGCGGATCGCATCGCTGCTCGGATTCCACGCGCTACCGCGTACCGCAGAGCTTTGCGAGATCGAACTCGACTTGCGCCATTGTCCCTCCGGGATACGCCAGATCGAGGCGGGCGCTCGCCTACATTCGCTGCTTGAGCGGCATCTCACCGAGGGGAAGAGCATCGTTTGCGAAGATCTCCCCTTCACGTCGTATGCCGAGGCGCTCGAGACCTGCGCGCGAATGGGGACCAAAGTGATTTCTATTGGAGACGAGCGCTCCACGCGTTTTTCAAGGAGCGCGCCAGCGATTTACCGTCGTGGCATCCCTGGTGAGGGGCACGTTGCTGGGATGACCGCGGCTTCGACTCCAGAGGCGTTCATCGCAGAGGCGCTCCGTCTCTGCGCATCGTCTCGACTTG
>JADYYL010000450.1 GCA_020853655.1 Deltaproteobacteria bacterium | reverse complement strand
GATCCATGTCCAATTCGACCGCTGCGTTACGAGTCGATCGGCTGAGATGTTCGACATCCTGGCCGTAAACAATGAACACGCCTGCGGCCACGAGGATGACCACGATGACGAGATCCCCCACTCGCGAGAGCGGAAAGAAGTTGACGAAGAGCGTCGCAAAAATCATCCCAATGCTGGCTGTCAATACCACGAAGAGGAACGAGACAAGAGCAACGTCAGCGAAGAACGACGGCGGAAAGTGGAAAACTTTCGCTATGGCAAACGCGAGCGGGAGCCAAAGCACGAAGAACATCCAGCTCGAGCTGAATGCGGTCTCCACAGTCTTGGCGAGAAAAATCTGGGTCCTGCTGACCGGAGTAGCGAGCAAGAGCGGGAGGTCCTTCGCGGAATACACCGCACCGAGCGCTGAGATGAAACTCGAGAAGATAAGCAAAAAGAAAAAACCGATGAAGAAGACATCGACGAGCTTGGCGAGCATGCTGACGTCAAAGTCGGCATGATTGGAAAGCGCCGAGAGGATCCGGACGATGCCGGAGTAAATCCCCCCCATAACGAGTGAGACTGCCGCAACGACAACCAGCTCCAAGCGGAAGTGCCGGAACGAGGTCAGCGAACGTCGCAAACGATTCCGAAATCCGAACAAGTGCGGGCGCAGCAAGATCATCTGTCGTGCCGGTCTACGGGAAAGTACGGTCTCGACTGCCACGCTCTCGCCTCGCTAGAGAATCTTTCAGCAGTTCCGTCTTCGGAAATCAAAGAAGCAGATAGATTCTGCACCTTCGATCGTGATGTGCCACCACGATTGGGGGCTCGAAAGCCCGATTTGCAACAGACACTCGTGCTCCGACAGGTAAGTCGTCATAGGCCAACTTGTCGCAGTACTAGAGAACTTCTTTTTCGTCACCCGCATCGCTCTCGCTGATGATTTGGAGGAAGACCTCCTCGAGATCCGACGACTCTGAGCGGGCTCGCGCGTAGAGGTCGTCCAGTGTACCGCTCGCAACAATCTTTCCGCGCTGGATGATGGCTAAGTGATCAGCAACCTCTTCAGCAACGGAAAGCGAATGGGTCGACATGAAGATGGTGAGTCCCGCATCAGCTTTCGCTCGGAAGGTATCTTTCAGCAATTTCGCACCGCGCGGGTCCAGTCCGACCATTGGTTCGTCGACGACGAGAACTCGAGGATTGTGCACCTGCGCCGCGCACATGAGAAGGCGCTGCTTCATTCCGTGCGAGTAACCATCGATCAAGTCGTGCTGCCACTCGCGCAATCCGAAGACCTCGAGAAGTTCGTCGATGCGCTGTGTCGCGATACGACGTTCCACGCGATAGAGATCGGCCATAAATTGCAGAAACTCCCGGCCCGTCAGCTTCCCGTAGAGATACGGGCGATCGGGAATTACCCCCATCTGGAATTTTGCTTCTATAGGATTCTTCTGAATATCGTAGCCGAACACCTCGACTGTCCCAGAGGTCGGCTGCAACACGCCAGTCATCATGCGAATGGTAGTGGTCTTGCCGGCTCCGTTGGTCCCAAGAAACGCGAAGATCGTACCCGGTTCGATCTCGAGGTTGACATGATCGACAGCGGCGAATGCGCCGAAACGCTTCGTGAGCTCAATCAGTTTAATCACGTGCCTCCTGGTGGAAATAGTCGAGTTGCTCGAAGCCTGCGGTGGGGAGATCCGTCTTTGCACGCATGAACTTACGTTTCTCCCCTGCTTTCGTTGATGCGGGATAGAAGTCGAGATCGCCGAAATCCTCGGTCAGAAACGCTGGGAAGACAATATATCGACTCGCGGTGTGGTCGCCGAGAAACAAGACCGGCTGCGGAATCTGAACCGAGAAACCTTGCTTCTTGTCACCAGAGAACGTGACATCGGCTCGAGTCAAATCCTTTGGGTTGGACAGAACTCGGAGCGACGCTCGCGCGCTTCGAATGTCGATACTCGCAAACTCGAGGAGCCGGTAACCCGAAAAGGCGAATCGACCACGCACTTCCGTGTCCCCGTCTTTTTGGCCCGAGAGCGTTCCTTCGAGAGTAATTTCCAGCGACGATTCACCAGGGCTCTCGACGTGAACCGAACCGAGACACTCTCCGGAGGATCGGCGACACACATGAAATGTCGCAACACCGAGAGCCGGGATCGCAAGGGTGTCACTTGCTCGCTCCTCTTCGCGGGAGACCCTCTGCACACCAAGGGCGCAAATCAGCAGCGAGATGAGTGCGACCGTCGACGCAAGGACCCTCGGTAGGCGGCGCTCAGTGCGAACGGGAAGATTGTCGGGCGCCGTGTTCATGCTCGACATTGACGGAGGGGTATGTGGCGAAGCGGATTCCATGCATTCCACTGCAGACGGTCGAGGTCACTCTCCTTCGCCGGTCCGCTCACGCAACATCTTCAATAGAATGTGATGCGTGAGTCGACTCAGCTCGGAATCCTCAATGTGCGCTTCACGCGCCGCATCGGCAATCGCACAGATCAGGTCACCGATCGTCGTTGTTATCGTCTTCTCCTCCACGACCTGTTGCTTTTCTTCCATAGCCCTCACCGAGACGATTCAAACATTGCTGATGTAGAGACCGCGTAATGGATGCGGATCGACGCTCAACCTCAGGGGTGGTGACCACGCTCATGCGCGGGAACACCTGTTGGAGCGTCCGTC
>JADYYL010000449.1 GCA_020853655.1 Deltaproteobacteria bacterium | reverse complement strand
GATGCAGAGGCCGAGGATGTTGGCCGTCCACGCCGCGAGGGAGACGGGTAGTAATTCTCCGGCACCCAGGGCCGACGAGATAGCGTGCACCACATGGTAGCCGAAGCCGAGCGATATCCCAGCGATGAACCCGGCCGTCAGTGTTCTCGAACGTGCGGAGGCGAGAGAAAACGGAAGCGCGACGAGAATCGCAATGACGTTGACGAACGGGAAGGAGAGCTTCGATGCCAGGCTCACGAGATACTCCGTCACCGGGACACCCTCACTCTTCAACTTGGCAGCGTACTTTCTCAGCCCAAAGTAGCTGAGCGATTCGGGCTTTCGCTGCAAATTGTAAAAGTCCGAGGGCCGCTCCTTGATGATCAGCGGGAGCTCCCTAAAGGCCGTAAACTTCACCGAGCCATCACCCAGGAAGAGCACCTCGGTGATCTCGTTCATGGTCCAGCCCACGTTCGGCGAGTGCCACTTCGCGGACTTTGCCATGACGCGACGGGAGAGCTGAAAATCGGGGCGGAATTCGAAAATCGAGAGATCCTGGAGTGTGGCATTCTTCGAGTCGTAAAACGCAACGGTATAGAATGAGTTCCCGGACCGATGCCATATGTTCTCGCGGCTATACTCTCCGCTTTCCGCTTTCTTCCGAATGTCGAGGTGATACAGCTCCTCCACTTCGTAAGTCGCCCACGGGACGATTGTCTCGCCCAGCACAAACATCACCCCCGACAAGAGAATTCCGGCAGCGATCAGTGGTCGAGTAATCGCGAACACGCTCCTCCCGCAGGCACGCATCGCCGTAATCTCGGAGAGCTGGGAAAGCTTTCCGATGCTCATGAGCGTGGCGATCAGCACCGCGATTGGCATCGTCAGATGGATGATCACCGGAATCTTCAGCAGCACGTAGAGCGCGACCTGCCCCAGCGTGCTCCCTTCGCGGATGAAGATCCGAATCCGATCAAAGAAATCGAAGACGACGAAGAGGGACACGAACGCACAGAGACACCCGGCGAAGATGATAAAGAACTGGCCAAGGATGTAACGTTCGAGAATGCCGAATCGGAGTTTCATGGCGCCTCTCCCCGACGATCTCGGCCGAATCGAAACCAAGAGGCAACGCGAACAACCGCGCCACTCATCGCCTGACTCACCGCTGCCCACTCCTCGGTCTCGATCTGTCGGAAGAGATAACAGCCGATGAGCCCAAACAGCAGGTTCGGTAGCCACATCGCAACGCCCGCCTGCACGACCTTCTGCTCGCCGAGCGCAGTCGCGAATGCGATCGCAAAATAATAGATCGTGATGAAGAGAATCCCGACAGCGATATTCAGCGCCGCGCCCCAGGACTTGCCATCGCGACTCGGCTGAACACCGAGTGCCATCCCAATGAGGACCACGACGATGCAGGAGAACGGAACCGCAATCCGTCGGTGAAATTCGACGAGCAACCTCGCGGAGCGAGTCGACGCTTTCTCCCCGTCCTCTCGTGATCCACGAGCTTTTGGCGCCGTTCGAATCTCTGTGATCAACTCGTCAACAATCATCTCATTCGCTTTCTTCCCCTCTCGAGCCTCCCCTTCCGAAACCATGTCACTCGGATCGACGACGATGGAGTTCAGATCGAAATAGGTCACGTTGTAACGCTCGCCGATCCCTTCGTGGATGCTTCCATCGAAGAGCCGCAGCGTCATCGTCAACTTCTCAGGATCAGAAATCATGGTCCCGTTCTGGGCGACGAAGGTCCGCTGCCGCTCGGGTTCACGACGATCGGAAATGACCACATGCTCCAGAGACCCCGTTTCCGCAGAAAGTGACTCAGCGTAGATAGTCAGTCGTCCGAAGGAGTTGAAAACACCTGGCGTGAGCGTGGCGCTGGCCTTCATCTGCGCCATTTCGAAAAGTTTGAGGCCCAGCATGTAATTTGCCCAGGGACGAACCCAGAAGCTGATCACGATGCCGAGCACGCACACGCCCGTCGCAAACCACAGCACCGGCCACAGCAGCGTTCTCAAGCTGATGCCCGTCGCACGCATGACGATGAGCTCGCTATCCGCGCTCAACCGACCAAAAGCCAATATCGTTCCCAACAACAACGCCATCGGGAGCGCGAGCTCAAAAAATTGCGGCACGACGAAAAAGAAAAGTTGTCCGATATCCCAGATGGAGACGTTTCGGTTGATGACGAGCTCAATCAACTTGATGCTCTTCGCGAGGAACAGAATTCCGGTGAAGACAAAAAGCGTGACGAGGAACGGCGAAAAGATTTCGGAGAGGATGTAGCGAGTGAGGATCCGGAAAGGACGACGCGGCACGAGCTGGTTGTCGTTCGGCATGGTCCCAGCTTGAGACATCGATCCAATCCTTTGAGAACTAAAATGGCGCGCTATACTTGACGCACCGATCCGAAACATTTCGTGCGGCGATAGGTGAGCATGTCATTCTCTCGAGCTTGAGAAAACACGGATCAGGCCTTCGGGAATGATTCGCAACTTACCCCGCCTCTCCTCTCCGACGGAGAACGTGCTCCCACCGTGTTGAAATATCTCCGCGGAGCATTCAGTCGCTGAAAAACCCGCCTCATCATCGGTGGATGGCCGTCTGGCGCGGCCACATCGCAGAATGTTTTGAGCTGTTTCTCAGGCCACGAACAAGGGAACATGTAAAAAAAAAGCGCGCCGTGAAAGGCGCGCTTTTTTCTCCACGACAGGCGAAGCTCTCAAATCATTGAGTTCTCCGACGCATCGCTCACGGCCATCTCGAACCAACGAGACACCGCCCGTCGCTCACGAGATGCCCGACCTTTACGGAAGGAACCGCTTCATGCGGTCGGCTTCCTTACGGCGCTTCTTCTGCGCTTCCTTCTCTTTGCGCTTTCGCCGTTCAGAGGGCTTCTCGTAGAAACGACGCGACTTCAATTCTTTGAACACGCCCTCGCGGATCAGCTTCCGCTTCAGAACGCGCATCGCTTTTTCGAGATTTTGATTCACTAAAATTTCAATCATATCCTCAGCTTACTCAGTCCCGACTCTGCGTTGATTCGATCATCCGTGCTTTCGCAAAAGCCGGCTTTTCCTGAATTCATTCCTCGCGCGAAATCTTCATACATCGCCTCGCAATATCACCGAAACTCAAGCGCGAGTGAGGCGGATCACGAACTCCCTGAGCACGCGCGAAGTGGTGCCCATCCAGAGAGTGGCGGATTCTGTGTAATTTTCGGGAAAATTGCAACCTCCGCTCGCACGCTCCCCCCTCCCGACAGACGCACGACGACCAGATCGTCTATTCTCTATGAAATCACTGGAGATCGCGCCGAGCCCCCTTTTCCACAATCTTTCGACGTGGGGTTCAATTTTTCACCGCTTTGCACTAAGGATCTCGAGTAACAGGGCTCTCGGTCTGCGCAATAACAGGTCCGTTAGGTTGATGGAGCAACCACGAATCTCCTTTAAGACGCAACATGCGGTTGTGTTGGCGGGATGTGGGTGCGGAGGCATAGCTCTCTATTTTCTTCGCGGAACACTTTCAATCGAGTGAGGTAAACGAAAGATGGAAAATTCGAAGGTCACAAATCAGCTGTACGATGCAGTGGACCTGCTGCGGATGGTTGAGCACATTGCAGACGGACAAGCGTCAAACGGGCACGCGCGTCAAGCCGATGCGCCATGGGGCGGTATCCGTTTGACCGTTGGTCAAACGCAGGAGCTTATCCTTGCTGCGATTGAAGACATGCGCGCTTCGGAAGAAGGCGACATCCCGGTCGCGTCTCCGCGCCCTAATAAACGCCGAGGGGCTGACCGGCGTGACATCGAAACAATAGTCAACCCGGCCGTCGAGTACAGCAACACGGAAAGTGGAGCGCGCTCGCCGAACCTCGTTCGCGAACTGTCGGACAATAACTCCACCGGCACGTTCAACCGCCTTCAGCTCCCGCGGGAATCTTCCGCTTCGGGCGAAGTGCTGTAGCGCCAACAGAAACGTGGCTTCGAGCTCCATTCGTTCGGAGCCACGTTTTCCTCCCCTCTCCTCAAATTTCCTCAAATCTTCTCAAATCACCGGCGACTGCCTCCTCGGCGGGAATTCTTGATTGAACGTCGCCAAGCCCCTCCCGCCCCCCTGAAGTGCTCCAGAGGCTCCTCGAGAGCTCGAAATCACTATTTCATGGCGCAGAGCTCCCTCCACAGGCTCTTCGAAATATGACACAGCCACGCGAGGAGGGTTTTTCAGTTTGACCCGTCAGACTTGGGATCTCTACTATCGGGGCTTCGAACTGAAACCGAATCAAACGCACGAGAGGGATCCGCTGCGCTTATGACCCAGGACAACATGCGGAACGTCGCTCGGATATCAATCCTCTCTGCAAGCTTGCTACTCACCGGCTGTGTTCGAAATAGCGAACGACCCCAAGACCCAAGCGTGGGACAAGTAGAGCGCTCCATTCTTTCCGAGCAAGAGGCTCGACGTGCACCCGGCGACAACTCCGTCCCTCGGAGATCAGAAGCCCACTATCTATTCATGCGCGGCGAGATCGCACTCAACGCCGAGAAGTATGATGAAGCTCTCGACTACTTCCGACAGGCATCGACTTACGAAACCGGAGCAGCACCCTCTCTTCGAAAGCGCCTCGCCCAGATTTACGTAAAAAAAGGCGAACTCGCAGACGCGCTGAAGGAACTCGAGCGAGCGTCGAAGGGCGAGCCGAAAGACGCGGAGGTTCTTGAGCAGCGAGCTGGGATCCTCGCGACGCTGAAACAAACCGATGCCGCAATCGAAGCGTATCGACAACTCATCGCGTTGACGCCAGACGCCCCGAACGAAGAGGCATACATTCTCCTGGCGAGCCTCCTTGCGGACTCCGGTGACTACGCCCAGGCCAAGACAGTGCTGAACGAACTTCTTACCCGTTCGAAAGGCTCGATCTTCGGAACGTATTACCTCGCGCGAGTCATCGAGCTTTCGGGAGATCTCAAGCAGGCCGAAGAGTATTACCGCAAGGCAATGGCCCTCAGTCCAGAGAGCGATTCGATCAAGCTCGATCTCGCCCGAATCCTCGGCCTTCAGCGAAAGTTCAAGGAGGGGGCTCTCATCTGCGAAGAAATGTTGAAGGAGAACGACCAGAATGCACCAGCGCGTCAATTGCTCGGGCAACTGCTTCTGGGAGACAACCGAGTCAACGACGCCCTCAAGCAGTTCGAGGCTCTCCGGGACTCCGAGAGCGGCGACTCGATAGACGCGCGCTTCCGTATTGCGTTGATCAAGCTTGAACGCCGAGAGTTCCCTGCGGCGGAACAAGAACTGAACCTCGTGCTCGCCAAGAGTCCCGAGAATAAACTCGCGCGCTATTACCTCGCACTCGCTTACGCCGGCCAGGGCAAGACTGATGATGCCGTCGTCCAGATTCGCGAGCTCAGCGAGAAAGATCGCTTCTTCAAGGAGTCGCGGATGCTTGGCGCGTTCCTTCTACGGCAGGAACGGAAACCCGCGGAGGCGCTCGACCTCGTCCGTCAGCTTCGTTCCGTGGAGGAAACAAATCCGAAGTATCTCACCCTCCTTGCTGCCGTCGAGCGTGAAGCAGGCAAGATACAGGATGCCATCGCCACAGTGCTGTCGCTCATTGCCCTCGAGCCCACTCAGGACGAGCATCTTTTCTTGCTCGGTGTTTTGCACGATGAGGCAGGCGAATCGGACAAGGCAGTCGCAGCGATGGAAAAGTGCGTCACCATGAATCCGAAGAATGCCCAGGCACTGAACTACCTTGGCTATACCATCGCCGACCGAGGAGGCGATCTTGCGCGTGCCGAGTCACTGGTGAAACAGGCACTCCAGATTGAGGCGGGGAATGGATATTACCTCGATAGCCTCGCGTGGATTTACTATAAGATGGGAAAGTTTACGGACGCTCGTCGCGAGATTGAGAAAGCAGTCGCTGTTGTCTCTTCCGACGCCGTCATCCTCGAGCACATGGCGATTATCCTCGCTCGCGCGGGAGAGACCGCCAAGGCCGTCGACACGGCGCGAAAGGCCTTGGGGCTCGCGCCGATGTCGGATGACAAGGAGGTTGGGTCACGACTGGAACAATTTCTGACGACGCATGCGGGCACCATTCCGCCACCCGTCTCCTCACCGCCGGCACCCGGAGCCACCTCGAAATGAGATCGAGGTTACTGGCGTCAAGGTTGTTTGCGCTGACATTCTGCGTTTGTACCACCGGCTGCACGCTAAACAGTGCTCCGAATTCTTTGCGGCCAAACAGATATACGCGCGTCCAGCTTGCCGCCGCGGACAAACTGCACGAGAACCTCTCGCGTCAATCGCAGTCCATACAAAGCGCTCGCGAACTCTTCTCCCTGACCTTGCGGAAAGGTATCGAGAAGCAGCGGTTGAAGCAGGTCGTCGTTTTCCAAAGACCCGATCGACTGCGCTCCGAATTTTTCCTACCCGGAATTCTTCAAACGAGTGCGCTCGTCGTCGCTCGCGATGGAACGCTCGAGAGTCTCGATGTCACTCGAAAAACCTACACGAGTGGAGTCGCGTCGGTCGACAATGCGAGACGCCTTCTCGCGGTGCCCTTTACTCTCGAGGAGTTGATGCTTTGGACGACGGGCACGGTGTTCATCCCCAACGAGACACGGGCGACCGATATCTCCTATTGGTTGAACCCGAGGAACGATCACCACTACGCCGTGATTCCGCTCGAGGGGGAGCGTGAGGTTCAAGTTGAATTTGTGCTCGAAGAAGATCGCCCGCGCCTCCTCGCACTGGATATGCTCGAAGGCCTGGAACGGGAGCGGGTGTTTGTCTCCAGATTCATCTACTCAGAGAAAGACAACGACGGCTCGAATACCGTCGATCAAACATTACCGCAGAAGATCGAGTTTTGGGCTCTGGACGACTCCCTCTCAGGAGAATTGGAGCGAGAGAGTACATCACTCTATCCGCCGGAGCTCCCATTGTCGCTCTTCCGCGTGTATCCCCCACGCGCCTACACGCGGAGCTCGCTCGATACCGCTGAATAGCACCCCTTCCCGCCTTCGCCGCCCAACGACGCGCGGATATTGACCGGATTGGCTTGCCGCCAGGTTCCGAATCCTCGACTCCGACCGAATGCAACAACGGGATGTTCACACGAGAGCCGGCCGTCCTCGCGGTTCGGAAACGCGAAGAGTAGCGACCTCTCAACTGTCTTGATCGTCCGATTCCTCCGGTTCAGCGGGGAGGAGCTCTCGGAAGACGACCTCACGGGTCACAAGCATACGACGAAGATACGGAGCGCAGGTTCGACAACCTAAGCCGGCTCCGGTGAGATGACCGATCCCCTCCAAATCGAGAGAGTGACGGTCGCAGAGATCGAGGAGTTCAGCGAAGCTTCGGTTCGCGCAAATACATCGGTCAATTCGGACGGCGGGGGAGCTACTCACGATGACGTCGACTGGGCTCTCGCCCGCTCCCCAGTGCAGTCCAGAAGATGTCCACTGCCGCGATTCTCCCACGTGAACAGTTCGAGTGGTGAAACGAAGAGCAAAGGGACCAACTCGCCGCGTGACATTCTCAGGTCTCAGCGGAATGAACGACCGCGCGATTATCCGCGACTCGTCAGAAACTTCACCAGATCGATTTTCGACACAATGCTCACGACCGAGCCGCGATCGACCACGATGGCGACATTCTGCTGCTCGAACACTTCTTGCAGCCGCTGCACGGAATCATCGAGACCGACTTTCCCCTGGAGATAGGTCGCCACTTTCAGCGCCGGATCGCTCGACTTGCACTTGTTCTGCACAAGTCCCTGAAGGATATCGATCTCGTGAATCATGAGAGAGGATTTGCGATCGTTCTCCATGATTGGCATCTGAGAGATGCCCAAGTCGCTCATCCGCTGGGCCACGCTGGCGATCGACTCCTCTGGATTCGCGAACTCGACGTTGCGTCCCTTCATGTTCACCAGTTCCCTGATGGTCCCGAGTCTCTCGCTCGCATCGAGGAAACCGAGGTCCTTCATCCACGCATCGTTGTACACTTTGCTGATGTAGCGATCACCAGAATCGCAGACAATCACGACGACAATTTTCCCTGGACCTATTTCGCGCGCGACCTGAAGCGCGCCGCAGACCGCTGTCCCCGTGGAGCCTCCGGAAAAGATCCCCTCCTCTCGCGCGAGTTTCCGTGCGACGAGGAACGAATCCCGATCAGAGATGTTCCGGATCTCGTCGATCACATTCAGATCGAGCGTGCCCACCATCCAGTCATGTCCGATACCCTCAACCTTGTACTGTTTTGGTTCGCGGATCTCTCGCTTATAAAACGCGTCTGCGTAGATGCTCCCTTCAGGATCGGGACACACCACGCGAACACTGCGACCCACCTTCGCCGCCTGTTCTTTGAGATATTTCGCCGCACCGGAGATTGTTCCCCCGGTTCCGAGGCCACCAACGAGAACATCGATCTTCCCGTCAGTATCCGCCCAGATCTCAGGCCCCGTGGTCAGGTAATGCACTTCGGGATTGGCGGGATTGTTGTATTGGTCGGTGTAGTATGAGTTCGGAGTCTCCCTGGCGATCTTCTTCGCCACTTCGACATAGCTCTCCGGAGCGTCGTGAGGAACGTTGGTGGGTGTGACAATGACTTCTGCCCCATACCCCTTCAACATGTCGATCTTTTCCTGGCTCATCTTGTCGGGGATGGTCACGATCAGCCGATACCCCTTCACCGCCGCAGCGAGCGCGAGACCTAACCCCGTGTTCCCCGATGTACTTTCAACGAGAGTTCCGCCCGGTTTGATCAGACCTTCCCGTTCGGCGCGTTCGACGATGTGAATCGCCATCCGCTCCTTAACAGAGCCGGCAGGATTGAGGTTCTCAAGCTTCGCATAAACCGTCGCCATTTCGGCGTTCGCGAGCCGATTCAGGCGGACCAACGGCGTATTGCCGACGAGCTCGAGAACGTTATTGTAGACCTTCATGTGTTTCCTCCGTAACAACTCGCGCATCTTAGCCTCCAGCCGAATGGGAGGGAAGCGAACATTCGAGCTCGCATTTGTGGGGTCTCACAGCATAATGCCGCGTGCATTCGGCGTCATTTCTGATACCAATGGGCCCAGTACGCACCTCACACAAACCGTTTCCCGTTGAGCACTGAAGCCACCACTCCTGCGCCAGCGCCTCAAGCCGCTGGGCTTTCGACGACCCAGCGACACTCGATTCGCGACGGCGTCTGCCACGCGACGATGTTGGGGTTCGGCGAGAACTTTCTCGTCCCCTTCGGAATCTTCCTCCACGCGTCATTTCTTCAGATCGGATTTCTCTCTACGCTCCCGCAGCTCCTCGCGGCACTTGGGCAAACAGCCGGGGTCTGGTTCATCGAACACTTCCGCGACCGCCGTCGCGCCCTCGCGCGCGCGGTGAAAGTCAACGCGGCCATCTGGATTCCCATCGGGCTCGTCGCGCTCTTTTCTGTTCAATGGAATTCTGCGGTCTATGCCCTGCTCGTCCTCAGTGCGGTGTATTTCGCCTCCGGAGGATTCATCGCTCCCATCTGGACGAGCCTGATCGGTGATG
>JADYYL010000448.1 GCA_020853655.1 Deltaproteobacteria bacterium | reverse complement strand
TCAACACGCCGTCCAGCTTGCTCCCCTGGCCCTTGGACCGGTGCTGCTTGCGGCCATCGTCAGCTACATCACCTTCCGTTATCCCCTGGCCCAGCACGAGTGGTTCCTCATCTTTGTCGCTGTCTTTGTCGCCGAGGCTTGGCTTCTCAATTCGGCGTTCATGTTCACATTCGAAAAGCTGAACCCAGCGCTGCCTCGAAAGGGCCAGCTTGCTATTCGAGCGCTTCACCTTCTCCCGAAGGTGCTACTGAGCTTCACGGTGGTGACCGCGTTGTTTGTCGCCTCAGGTTTTTTCCCGATCTTGGTCATTCTTTCGTTGGCATTTGTTTGGGCGCCATTTTTTGTAGCCGGAGAGACGTTCGGAAAGGAGATCGTCAAGGATCCAGATGCGGACGAAGGTTATGACGCGGATGACGAGGCTTTTGGGGCTCCCAAGGAAGAGTTCTCCTTTTCCAGCCAGAGCTTGTGGCAGATTGGACTCGGTCGTTCGTTTGTATTCTCCGTGACGAATATTTCGCTCACGCTTGAGCTCGTGATTCTGTTCTCGATCGTGAAGATCGGGCCGGTAGCATTGCTCACGTTACTCAAGGGTGATGCGAGCAGTGCGGTGTTTCCCGTGATCGACGGGGCGTTGCCGACCTTTCTCTCGACGTTTCTACTCAGTGCGATGACGTATCTGTTTCTTCTTCACCTGCCGCGCGCCGCTCGTGAGGAACTCTCGCTTCCCCGGTTCACGGAAGAGGAGCAGATGCTCCGTCGGAATCAGAAGCCTCATCCTTTGATTATAATGGTCGGTGTTCCGCTCTCGATCCTTGCTTACTGGGTCGTGCTGCGTGAGGTTCAGCGAGAAGGGGTGATCCCGCCCGCGGCACAGCTGACCGTGGAATCTATTCGGAGAGACGGCGATACGCTGATTTGGAAAGTGCGCCTTGAGGACTCCCAACGTCAGTTTCGCTGGCTCGATACAGAGGATTTTCTCTTGGTCGCATCGCCCAAGGCCGAGAAGACGGTGGCTCCGGTGTCTGACGAATCTCGAGAAGAGCGTCGAACGCAGACGCTGCGCGAGTTCACGCCTGATCGCGCTTATGTTTTCGGTGCCGACGGAAAGCTCATTGAGCAGAGCTATCGACCCTCCTACGATCCGCTCGTTGTTGAGCTGCGGTTCATGTTGCCCGGCGTATTAGTCAGAGAGCTCCAATCCGCCGAGCTTCGTTACGGCGCGGAAGCGGGGACTGCGCGAACCATCGGCGACGTTCAGCTTGCTGAGCTCAAAGACGGCGAGCAGAAAGTGGAGAAGAACGTTCAATGAAACCGGACCGGTCTGATCAGCACCTTTCCGAAGCGGCGCGTCGACTTCTGTTTCGAGGCGGCGAGGAGCCGAAATCCCCAGTTGGCGCAGTGGGTCGTCACGTTCGCGTCAAGGTGACGATGAATGTGGATGGAGATTTGATTGAGTACTTCAAAACACGCTCGCGCGAAGAGGGGCGGCCTTATCAGCTCTTGATGAACGATGCTCTTCGAGAGTATGTGCAAGGAACGAAGCCCGAGCGGCTCGCGGCAGAGGTTGGGGAGCGACTCCTGAACGATCCTGCTTTCATCGATGACCTGAAATCAAAACTTCGTTGACGTTCTAAAGTTCAACTCGTGCAATTTGAAATCTTCTCCGACGGCGGTTCCGAGCAGAGCGATAGCGCTGCTGGAGCGGCGATCGTGCGCGCTGATGGCGTCGAATACCGATGCGTGATCTTTCTTGGTCGAGCCACGAATAACGAGGCGGAGATTTCAGGCGCTTTGCTGGGCTTCGCGGCGCTTCGCGAGGCGGCATCGCGTCAGGGGATCTCAACCGGCGGACTGCATATCGATTGGTCTTCGGATAGCCAATACACGCTGAAGAGTGCCACCGAGTATATCCACAATTGGCTCCGAAACGGCTGGCGCACCGCAAGCCGGGAGCCGGTGAAGAACCAGGGGCTCTGGCATCTGTGGCTCGAACTTTCATCGGGCCTGAAGGTCAAGGCGCATCATGTGCGCGGCCACTCGGGGCACGTTGAGAACGAACTTTGTGATGCCGCGTGTACCTGGGCCATACAGAACGGTCGAGATATCGTCGACTCCGATGGCGATCGCTCGTTCGATCTCGACGAGCTTGGTGTCTGGACAGTATTCGACGGTCGGTCGTTCATGGAGCGTGCGAGACTCGAACTCGGCGTTGCCGCAGCGCTTCAGTGCCTTACCAGCGAAGCCGCCGCTGTGCTTGGTAAGGGCGGTTCGGTTGACGCGCCTGCTCGGCCGACGAAGAAGCGCGCGGTTGACCCACTTCTCGACGAGCTCAGGGCGCTCGAACGGAAGGCACGCCAGATGAAGGCAGATCCCGACGCCGAGAAATTGGCCAAAGGAATTGCCATGGTGTTGAAGAAGCTTATTCCTCCGCCTGCGACCTAGTGCTCTGACAAGTAATTCATAGGCTCACTTCGCAGAGCACTATTTTTCATCTCTTGGCTGCTTTGAACGAAGTCATGGGCGTTTCTCACAGATTCCCGCTTCGCGGGAACTCCATAAAAAGACGCCTCTTACCTAGTTGTCGCAGCATTAGGATCGGCGACCAAAAAGAAAGTGCTCGCTTTGGCGGGACCAAAGCGAGCACCTGAGTGCGTTGTCAGTTGAAGGGTCGAAGTGTGAGCCGTTCGGCTCACAGATAGGATCGACACCAGTCGTACGAACCTTGAGATTCTGAGCCGCGCGTGAAAAATTCTCGGAGTTGCCTAACCCTCCGAAACTGCGCGTGAAAATCCGTCATCCGACGAAGATCGTAGCAGAAAAGCCGAGAAATTCGTCGATTGCTGCAGTTACTGCGCGCGCATGCGGTCGAGAATCGTCTCCAGTTTGCGAGAATACTCACGAGCCAGTGGTTCCCATTCGTTTGGCTCGAGGTGTGACTTGTGAGTTTCTTTCTGAATGCCGTCGACGAAGCTCTCACGAATATCGAGCTCTGTATTGAGGATCTCCTCCGCAGCCAGAAGTTCGACCTCTTGACCGGTGGTCACGAATCCTTCAATTGCCTTCAGTCTTTCCTCCAGCCGTAGCGCGAAGTGACGTGCCGAATGGAACAGCTCATTCGCGTCGCGAGTGACCGCGTGGAACTTGGTTACGGCGAGCTCTTCGAAGCTTCGAACTTGTTCTGCGAGCGGAAAGACGAAGGCGGTCATCGCCTCGAATTTCTCTCGCACTCTCGCACTCAACTCCCGATACCGCTCTTCCCGTTTGGCGAAAAGGAAAAGTCCCACAAGGCTGGCTTCCAAAGCGGTGAGCAGGAACGCCGCGGCAAACCCCGAACGCAGGCCCGTCACGAACGAGCCGCCGAGGACCCAGCCCATGACGAAGAAGAGCGGTGTGACAAAGAGAAGTGGAAAGAGAAAGAGGATCTTGTCCGCGAGAAGAGGCTCGACAGGTATGATCGAGAAAAGCGCGCGCAAGAATGAGAGTACGAACTCCAGCGCAATCTTTCCGATGACGTCTTCCTTCGATCCTTTGGACTGGGCGAGCTGAGTAAGGATTCCGATCAGCCAGAGTGAAGAGAAAAGGACCGTCAACATGAACAGCAGCGGATAGGTGACCCGGAGATCGACGGAGGGTGAGTACCCCTTTCCGATCTTCGTCAGCTCCCAGAAGAAGTTCAATGCCCAAAAAAACGGAGAGATGACGAGGAGCCAACTCGATCCGAGCGCAAACGAGCGTTTGAGCAGAAAAGCTATGAGATACAATGTCGCTGTGACGCACAATGCTGCGAAGTTTGCGACCGGGTTCGCCAAGAAAAGGAGCGCTAGGCTATTCATTGCCCTCCGTAAGTGAATGCATCGCCCTTCACGCCGATCGTTTCTCCATTCACAAACGGCGTCGAGAGTACAAAAAGGAGAGCGCTGACAGCGCTCTCGACTCCGCCCCAACGGAGCTTCTCTCGTTCCTCGGGTGTCATCTCGTCACCCGGCAAAATCGCACCAAGCTCAATCGCGTTCACCCGCACCTTCGGAGCGAGTGTGACGGCGGCGAGCTTTGTAATCGAGAGCAGGGCAGCCTTTGAAACTGAATGTGCGGCGCGAGATCGAAACGGAACAAACGCAGACCGATCGATGATATTGACGATGCTCCCGTTACCAGAGCCCTCGAGTTGGGGAGCAAGTTGTTGGATCAAGAAGAACGGTGCGCGCGCATTGACGTTCATGCTCTCGTCCCATGACTCCGCAGATTCAGTCTGTAAGTGATGTCCCGCTTCAAGAAAATCACCCTTCGGATACGTGCTCGCGGAATTGACCAAGATGTTCAGCTTTGGGAAAGCGCTCGTCGCCTCCTTGGCCATCTGCGCGATTGCATCGATGCTTCGAAGATCGGCCTGGAGAACAACGGCGCGCCGTCCCCGCTGCTCCACCTCGAGGGCCGTCTGCGCTGCCGCAGCGTCGCTCTTCCCGTGGTGTATGATGACGTCGCAGCCGGCTTCCGCGAGTGCGAGCGCGAATGCTTTGCCGACGCGTCGCGCCGAACCGGTCACGAGCGCCTGTTGTCCCAACAACGGCTTCTCTTTCACACCCTCATCTCCTGGAATCTTGAACTTGCCCGGAAGAGGAACTTTCCAGTGCCCATCGAGTGTATCCTGACATGCCGGGGCTGAGGAAGGAATCTGCCACCGAGCATACCAGGCGGCAATCTCTCCTTGATGCTTCCAGTCGGACGGGGAATATTCGCTCCCACGGCGCAACGTTTCGGGATGGTCCCGGCAGAACAGTGCCGCCAACACTCGGACCCGCTCAATTCATGGACCCTACCGCGACGAAACGGAAAACCCCGCTGGGCGGCGCCTTCTTTGTGGGGGCTGGGATCGGTCTGAGCCGAATCTCCGGATTCATCCGGGAAAGTCTCTTCGCTCACTACTTCGGTAATACGGATGCCGCCGACGCCTTTAAGGGTGCCCTCCGCATTCCGAATCTTCTCCAGAATTTGTTTGGAGAGGGTGTGCTCTCAGCGTCGTTCATCCCTGTGTATTCCGGCCTCCTGGCGCGTGAAGATTCCGAGGGAAGGGGGCGCGTCGCCTCGGCCGTGCTGACGTTACTCGTCCTCGTGACCTCGCTCATCACTGCTCTCGGGATGACATTCGCGCCGGCGCTGATCGATATTCTTACTCCTGGGTTCGAAGGGGGCAAGCGGGAGCTGGCCATCGAGCTGGTGCGGATCTTTTTCCCCGCCACGATGTTGCTCGTATGTTCGGCGTGGTGTCTCGGGATTCTGAACAGCCATCACCGCTTCTTTCTCTCATACGCCGCACCAATTGCATGGAACGGAGCAATTATTGCGACGCTCTTGGCGTATCGCCAGGTTGAAGATGATGCGCAGCTCGCGATCATTGCTGCCTGGGGCGTGGTGCTGGGCAGCGCACTCCAGTTTCTTATTCAGGTGCCTTCCGTTCTCCGCTTACTTCCGAAGCTGAGGCCCATGCTCGGTGGCCGAGACGCAGATGTCCGAAAGGTGATGCGGAATTTTTTCCCGGTACTTTTTGGTCGGGGAATTGTGCAGCTCAGCGCGTTCGTCGACAGCTTCATTGCCAGTTTGCTCGCGACGGGTGCCGTGGCGGCACTCTCCTACGCGCAGATGATCTATTTTCTGCCGGTGAGCCTCTTCGCTATGTCGGTCTCCGCAGCTGAGCTCCCGAGGATGTCAGGGATGGTTGGAACGGACGCGGGTACCGACGCACTTCGGGAGCGGCTTCGCGCGGGACTTCGACAGATTCTGTTCTTCATCGTCCCCACGACGATCGGATTTATATTCTTTGGAAATCTGATTGTGGGTTCACTTTTCGAGTCAGGTAAGTTTGGTGCGCGCGATACTGCGCTCGTGTGGATCACGCTTGGGGGTATGGCCGTCGGGCTTGTGCCATCGACGTTAGGACGTCTGTACTCTTCCACGCTCTATGCGCTGGGGGACGCACAGACCCCGCTGCGAGTGGCGATCGTCCGCGTGACGTTCTCGGTCATCTTCGGTGCCGCCGGTGCCCTGTTGTTCCTCAGAGAATTCCCAGATCGGCCAGAGCTTGGAGTCGTTGGGCTCGCGCTCGGCGCAGGACTCTCCTCGTGGATCGAGTTTCTGCTTCTTCGACGCGCAGTGGCGCGTCGGGTTGGTGAGGCTTCCCCAGAACCGCGACTCGTCCTGACCCTCATCGGTGTTGCGCTCGGGGGCTCTGCGCTCGCCGCCGCAGCGCTCTCCATGCCGGCCGTTTCAACGTGGCCTCTCGTGCCGCGTCTTCTCTTGTGCGGTGTCATCGCCGGCTCGGTGTACATCGGTGCGTTGACTCTTCTGAATGTCAAAGAGGCCCGCGCCCTGCTCCGGCGCGCTCGGCGATAAACAGTCTCTTCGCAGCTTGGGGACTTTCGCTGAGGATGAAGCGCTTAGCACGTTGGCGTCGCTGTGCTCACGTTGAGCGCCGCTTGGGGAATGAGATTCGTGATCCGATTAAAGGATTCTGCGGGATACCCGATGGCGCGCTTCAACTGGAGATCCCGTTCCAACGGATTTGATATCGCACGACACTCTCTCCATTGCGTCTTGGAGATCAAACCACGGAGCAGCGGCGCATGGCAGCTTGGAGGGATGGGGAGGTCGCTTCCAAACACGACGCGCTCGCGAAGAGGGGACTCTAGCGTTCGTCGAATGCAAGCAGCGCGTGTCGGCGTGCAAAGGGCGCTGTTGTCGACATAGATGTTGGGATGATCGTGTGCGAGCTGGATCAGCGCGTCAACGTAGTCGGGGTCGAAGAACAGTGAGCGACTACCCGCGTGCGCAGCAATGACATTGACGCCACACTCCAATGGCAACCGCAGCGTGCGCGGATCTGCATACTCCGGATTGTAGACCGGAACGCTGAGCTCGCCGCCCGTATGGGCAAGGAGCGGGATGCCCGCTGCAGCGAGGCGCTCCCAGAACGGCCGGAAGCGGGGTTCGCTACAGTCGATATTCTGGCAGTTGGGAAGGAGTTTGAGAACCGCGGCTCCTCCCTGAATACAACGTTCGAGTTCCTCGAGCGCATCCGGACGGGCGGGGTGGATCGACACACCGGCGAGAATCTCGGGATGCCGCCGAGCACAACTGAGGACGTAATCATTCGGAACATAAAACGAGCCGAACCCATCGATTGGGTTGCCTTGTCGATCGCGCGGCAACTCATGGGCGAGCCCGACAACCCGTGAGACCGACGATTCCCGGACCATTTGAACGAGACGGTTGAGATAGAGCTCGTCGAGATTTCCAGCCAGGGCGGATGGTGGCAGGTTGAAAAACCGGAGCATGATTCGCGCGAGTAGTTTGTGGTAAGGCCGCGTGACCCGAACCCAACACCCGCTGCCCGACGAGCCATTCCCGATGATGTGAAAGTGACAGTCGATGACGGCGTCTGTCGCTCTCATCGGAATCACCTCGTCAGCTTCCGGTACTTGATGCGTCCGAGATTGTCCGCCTCGGCGCCGAGTCTCTGGCGCTTGTCCTCTTCATACTCCGAGAAGTTGCCGTTGAACCAGACGACACGACTGTCGCCTTCGAAGGCGAGGATGTGCGTGGCCAGTCGATCGAGGAACCAGCGATCGTGGCTGATGACGACGGCGCAGCCGGCGAAATTCTCGAGCGCGAGCTCAAGAGCGCGGAGCGTGTTGACATCGAGGTCGTTCGTCGGCTCGTCGAGCAGGAGAACGTTTCCACCTTGTTTCAGCGCCATCGCGAGATGGACTCGATTCCGCTCTCCGCCCGAAAGGACGTGGATCGGCTTCTGCTGATCCTGGCCGGAGAATCCGAATCGGGCAACATATGCGCGAGAGTTCACCTCGCGTGTTCCGAGCAAAACGGACTCAGAGCCACCCGAAACATAATCCCACACCGATCGCTTATCGTCCGGCGAGAATCGATCTTGCGAGACGTAGGTCAGCTTGACCGTCTCCCCGATGGTGATTGAACCGGAGTCCGGCTTCTCCGTCCCAAGGATCATCTTAAAGAGGGTGGTCTTCCCGGCGCCGTTGGGGCCGATGATACCAACGATTCCGCCCTGCGGGAGTTTGAACTCGAGACCATCGATCAAGAGTTTGTCTTCGAACGCCTTCGTCAATTTGTCTGCGTCGATGACCACGTCGCCAAGACGGGGGCCCGGTGGGATGTAAATCTCGAGCTCTTCGCCGAGCTTATCCTGTTCCTGCCGCAGCAAGTTCTCGTATTGGGCAATCCGCGCTTTGCTCTTCGTTCTCCGAGCAGAGGGGGTCTGGCGAATCCATTCGAGCTCGCGCTGCATGGTCTTCTGGCGCTTCGTCTCCTGCCCCTCTTCCACCGCAATCCGCTTCTCCTTCTGCTCCAACCAGGAAGAGTAGTTCCCCTTCCAGGGGATTCCGCGGCCGCGATCGAGTTCAAGGATCCACTCCGCTACGTTATCGAGGAAATACCGGTCGTGGGTGACCGCGATGACCGTGCCATTGTATTGCTGAAGATGGCGTTCGAGGAAGAAAACTGACTCTGCGTCAAGATGGTTGGTCGGCTCGTCGAGGAGCAGGATGTCGGGCTCCTGCAAGAGGAGGCGGCACAGCGCGACGCGGCGTTTCTCTCCGCCCGAAAGCACGGATACGGGAGTGTCTCCCTCGGGGCAGCGGAGAGCGTCCATCGCATGCTCAATCTGACTGTCGAGCTCCCAGGCGTTGAGGTTCTCCAGCTTCTCTTGCACCTCGGCTTGGCGCTCGATCAGCTTTGTCATCTCGTCGTCGTCTGTGACGGTCGCAAAGCTGTTATTGATCTCTTCAAACTCCCGGAGCAGGGTGACGGTCTCGCCCGCACCCTCTTCGATCACCTGACGTACGGTTTTTGACTGATCGAGGTCGGGCTCCTGTTCGAGCAGGCCGATCGAGTACTCCTGCGAGAAGTTCACGTCGCCGACGTAGTCTTGATCCTTTCCGGCGATAATTCGGAGGAGGCTACTTTTCCCCGCACCGTTCAATCCGAGTACGCCGATCTTAGCGCCGTAATAAAACGACAAGGAGATGTCCTTGAGGACCTGCTTTGCGGGAGGGTGAACACGGCTCACCTTCACCATCGAGAAGATCACTTTATTTCCTGGTTCACCTGCCATAGCGCCTCGTCTGAGTAACCTGGGTATCGACTTGGTCGAGAAACTCTCAGGAGCGGTCGTCTCGCCGAAACCAATCTGAATTCTTATGGTCCCCGTTCGGTGCAATTTCGCTTTTGCGTCCGAGGAGAGTTCGAGCCATTCTCTAACCAGAATGATGTAAAAACGCAATGAAGGCCGTTCTTCTCGCCGTGTCGCAAACGCCCATACCACCCCCCACCGTAGACGGTTCGCAAGCGACCGTAGCTGATGCCCGCATCGATCCGTTCTCTGCTACGGAGTCGGAGATCAAATCGCTTCGTCCAGATATCACGGTGCGCTTCCATGAGAAGACTCATTCTCTCCGCGTGATCGTCGACGTTCGAGATTCTCGGAGACGCTCGAAGTTGCTGAAGCTCATTGAAGCGACACCCGGCGCACTGTTTCTTCGTTCGGAACGAGCTTACTATGTGCTGACGCAGAGTCTTGGAGATCTGCTTCGACAACTGCGGACCGCGAAAGCGACGTTTGCAGTAGAGCGAACCTTGGGGGATCAGCTGAAAGCAACAGCAGCTCGACGTGCAGCGCTCATCGCGCAGCCGACGACTGCGAGTGCAGCGGATATCCAAGAATGTTTGCTCTTCCCTTCGGTTGTTCGACGCACCGAGGAGGAGCACGGCGAGTGGTATCGCCTCGAAGGCTACACCGCGACACATCTGAAGATCGCCTTTCCCGATTTGGAGAGCTACGGCCAGCGGCGTGAACGTGCTGAGTCCCTGACAATTGCAGAAGTTGCCGACGTTCGTTATCGCCTACAGTCAGTTGGCGTCACTCTTTGGCTCCCTTCGTCCATGGAGGAGAGACTCGCGGAGAACGCTTCTCGACTTCGTCGCAAGCTTGAGGACGGGAAGCTCATCCTCGAAGAGAGCACGCTCGACGCCCTGAGCCCCGATGCCGCATGGGTTGTCGCGCCCGATGGGCGGGCCGGTATCGTGGTTGATCCACAATCGCTCATCGACTTTTACCAGCGAGCGATACAGCAGAAGAAGCGCGGATGTCTGGTTCCCGCCTTCGGCAAGAGAGTGTTTCATCCAGCGGTAGATTCGGAGCTCCCTTCGACGGTCGAGTACGTTGAGCGCCAGCTAGAGCGAACCATACCGCGATCCAAAGCCTTTGCTGAGCGCTTGACCGAATGCCACCGCCGTTCTGTTCTTCGCGGGCGGT
Organism: Deltaproteobacteria bacterium; assembly: GCA_020853655.1. Taxonomy (GTDB): domain Bacteria; phylum Bdellovibrionota_C; class UBA2361; order SZUA-149; family JADYYL01; genus JADYYL01. The sequence goes on along the minus strand of JADYYL010000448.1, from coordinate 141 downwards.
GCATGGAGCTTCAACAGCAGGTGGATGCGAAGCTCGCCGCGCCTCGCACAGAGCTCGAAGAGAGTCTGCGACGGCTCTTCCCTCATCTACGTGTCGCCGTGGAGTTTCTTCTCTAACGATAACGCGAGCTTCGTGGCGACG
>JADYYL010000447.1 GCA_020853655.1 Deltaproteobacteria bacterium | reverse complement strand
GATCCTTCTGAATGTCTATTGGCTTGGCCTTTCGGTTTTTCGCTCTCGCGCTGTCGGATGGTTCTCCGCGCTCTCGCTGATGGGGAGTCCGCTGTTTTACAACGGCCACGGCGTGCGAACAGCGACGCAAGACCCGGTGATGCTGCTGTTCATGACTCTGGCGCTCACTTGCGGATATTGGGTGTTTGACCGAGTTCGCAATTCTTCGCTCGCCACCGACACATCACGCGAGACCGGAAGACACGTAGTCGCGATCGGTCTCTCGAGTGGCTGCGCTGCCGCGACGAAAAGCGCCGCGGGATTTACGGGCCTCATCATCTTCGGATCGGCAATGCTCCTCAGCGGTCGCATTGTACCTCTCTTGAAGCGGCATCTTGTCGCATGCGTGATGTGCGCGCTCTTCGCACTTCTCCTTCCCCTTCTGTATTTTCTGCCGCACTTTTTTGAGTCTCCGGGGATCTACAATCTCACGGTCGAACACGAGATCGTCAAACGAGCGACGGTGGGGTACCACCACACCGGAAAGCAATTCTTCTACTACTACGTCCTGGCACACCACCGACTCCTCGTCGTTCCCGAGCTGCTTCTCGCTGGGTCGATCTACGCATTGTTCCGCATTTTGCGGCGAGAGGACACGCGACTCCTCTACTTCCTGTGTTGGGCCTTCGTGCCTCTCCTGGCCTTCACCGCGATACGCTCGCGCTTGGAGTGGTATGTCATGCCCGCGATTCCCGGAATGAGCATCGTCATCGGCGCAGCGCTCGGCGCCGCGTTGGAGTTCGTTCGCTCCTCGCTTCGCACTCCCCGGTACCTCCTACGCCGGCAGATCTGGCAGACAGCGGCGGTCGGGGTGTTCCTCCTCTGCGGCGCCGGAGCGCTCCTCTATGAGTGCGGAACGATCGCTCAACGACTGTTCCGCACCCCGCAGCGGTCGGCACTCGATCTCCTTGCCGAGCACGTCCGAAGTCAACGCAGTCTCGATCCGCGTTCGCCGCTGGTCGTTCGGTATAAAGTGCCGATCCTCTCACGTGACGAGCGATTCTATCTGGACATGCTTGGCGCAGTGACCGCGGACGATCCGCAGGAGGCACGCATGCTTGTCGCGTCAGAACGTCACCCGTTCCTCATAACGACGCCGGAGAGGTTTCATGAATTGGCGGCGCTTCGCAAAGTCGATGCCTACAAGGTGCTCGCACCACGCTCGAGTCGTCGCCAGCGGATGGTGCTCGTCTCATTTGTCCGGGAGCTGTCCCCCCCGTTCCTCGATCGACGTAGCCGAAGAATCGGGTTCGGAGATCGAGAAATCGAGGTGGCATTTGGCTCGACGTTTAGTCAGCACGTCGGCGGAAAGTTGATTCGCGCAAATAGAGGTCGACGCATCGGATTTATTGTCGCCGCGGATCAGATCACTTCACGCGCGGCGACGCGTCTGACTTTGAATGCCGCGTTGAACACCACCCGGGCGCCGGCAGGAGCCCGAGTAGCACTGACCATCAACGATGCCGCCATCCAGGCGCTCGAGATCGCAACGGGCGATTTCCAGACCCACATTTTCGATATTCCGCCCGGGCGATGGGAGCCGGGGAAGAACCTGGTGATGTTCGAACTCTCGCGACTTGACGACGGCTCTGTTCCGGATGAGGGGATGTATTTCCACGAAGGAACACTCGATATTTTGCGGCCAGACGATGTCAGCTCGCCTGAGGCGCCGTTCGAGCCACTCATCGAGGGACCAAACCCGCGCTAAAATCGTCGGCAATTTTTCGCGCCGTTCCCGCATCTGATGTAACGGGGCGAAGTGTCTGGCGTTCCGCCCCTCGTAACTCTCTCACACTCGCTCGATCGAAATGGATTCGAGAGGCCTCGCGCTGCTGACATCTCTTCTCATTGCCGGGGCGCTGACCCTGGTCGGCGCGTATTTCATACAGCGGTACTACCGTCGAAAGGCTCGAACAGATCTCAAACGAACGATGCACTCTCTCGTGCTCGCGTCGTCCCCCGGCGCGATCACAAGGACGATGGAGCGTCCCGCGGACTATAACGCCGAAGAGGTCGCGCAGGGTCTCACCGCGAAGCGGGGAAAGAAAACGACGGACACCCTCGAAGGTCGATTGTATCGCGCCGGCTATTTTTCATCGACAGCTCCGAAGACATTCGTCAAATGGCTGCTCGGAATGACGATCCTTCTGGGCGGCTGCTCATTGTTGCTCGTGGTCTTTGTCTTCCCCTTGATGAGCGCGTCAATGAAAGGCTGCTTGATCATCATGGGGCTCTTCTCCGGCTATGCCGGGCCATATTCATACCTGGAACGGCGCATTCGATCGCGCGGGGATGAAATATCATACCACCTGCCGATGAGTATTGAGCAGATCGCGATCGGAGTGAGCAGCGGCCTCGACGTCTGGCCATGCATCATGAACTTGCTCTCTCTCGCCGAGCAGCGCGATGCGTTTAATCCGGTGCTCGAATTGCTGAAGAGCGTCGAACGCTACGTTCGTAGCGGAACATCGATCGAAGAGAGCTTCCGAATGGTCGGAGAGCGCAGTGGACATGTGAGCCTCAAGCACGCATTCACATTTCTCGCGCAGGTCGTCGAACACGGCGGCGATATTACGAAGAACCTTCAAGACATGGCCGACGCAACGATGATTCAACGCGCGACCGAGGTCGAAGGCCGAATCGCGGCACTCCCGGTCAAGGCAACAGGCCCGTTGTGCTGTGTCTTCGCAGGTTTCTTCGCGTTGATGCTCGCGGGATTGTTCGTGCAAATGCTTAACGCGTTCGGAACCCCCGAGTCGAATGCGGCGGCAAAGGCAGAAGCCGAGGCTTAAACAGGCAGTTGTCGCCCGATCCGATCACTCACCCCCTCTCAGTTCGGTGATTGTATAAGTGTGCGACGAGGTCTAGAATTGACCCTGGATAGAATTCCAATTCCTGGAGCACTTCTCTGCGAGCCTCCCCGATTCCTCACATCGCCGCGCCCCACCGATCGCCATCGACTGATCACATTGTTCGACGTCCACTGCGCAACGACCGCGGGGCAACCATGGTGGAGTTTGCGGGTGCTTCGGTTATCTTTTTTCTCCTCGTGTTCTCGATCCTCGAGATTGCGCGATACATGGCGATTCGAGGAATTCTGACGAAGGCGGCGCAAACGTCTCTCTCGTATGCGCAGAAGACCGACGCGCTCCATCTCGATCTCAGACCTTGTTCGAATATCGGCACTCCGGGGGAGATCGCGTACTGCAATGCTCGACGGAGAGAGTTTGAGATTGAGGTGGATAGGCTCAATCTCGTTGCTCGAAACATTGTACTCGGAACTTTTGTCGGAGACGCCAACTCGAATCGTGCCGCGGAGCTCGAGCCGTTCCTGCTCACGAATCCATTTCATCCCGCTCTTCCCTCAGACGTTGGATTCGTTCGCGCAGGGGAGCGCGCCGTCTCTTCGGCAACGAACTCGATCATAGATCACCCAACCGCCCCCTTCGGCTCACTCGGCACGACGCGATGGATGACCTACGAACAGACGCAGCCGTATATCATCCAAGTTCGCGCGCGGGTTCATCGCATCCTGCCTTGGCCGTTCGTGCCCGCAACTTTCACGATCGCGGCAACGGCGATTGGCTATCCAGAGATTCCAAAGACAACCCACGTTCCCCCAGCCATGGGTCTTCCCCTTCCGCCACTTGCGATCCCAACCGCTTCGCCTTCTCCAACACCTCAGCCCACGCCAACACCAACTCCTCCGACCGGCCCGACACCCAACCCGACGGAGTCCCCGACCGCATCTCCGACACCACCTCCGGGAGCCCCAACAGAAACGCCAACGCCTTTAGAGACGCCGACTCCCGTCCCCTCGCCGACCCTGACCGATACGGATCAATG
>JADYYL010000446.1 GCA_020853655.1 Deltaproteobacteria bacterium | reverse complement strand
TCGCAGAGATGGAAGCGCTTGGTCTTGTTGAACGGGTCGAGAATCGCATGACCCCCGTCGCGCGCGCCGAACGCTCACGAGCGATCATCGAATATCGCCTGAGCGATCAGTGGTTCGTGAAGATGAAGCCGCTCGCTGAGAAATCTCTCCCATTGCTCGACGACGACACCCTTACGCTCGCGCCCGAGCGCTGGGAGGCAGTCTTCAGAACATGGCTCGTGAATACCCGCGATTGGTGCATCTCGCGGCAGATTTGGTGGGGACACCAGATTCCCGCCTGGTATCACCGCGAGACGGGCGAAGTGCTCGTCGACCTCGAGACACCGGAGCGCGTGAAAGCGAATCCCGCGGAGTGGCGACGCGACGAAGACGTGCTCGATACGTGGTTTAGCTCGGCGCTTTGGCCCTACTCCACCCTCGGCTGGCCCGAGCAGGCAGAAGATCTGCAGCGGTATTATCCGACATCGGTGCTCTCGACCGCGAAGGACATCATTTACTTTTGGGTCGCCCGTATGGTGATGACCGGGATGGAACTTCAGGGGCAGACCCCGTTCCGCCGCGTCTATTTCCATCCGGTGATCTGCGACGCCAACGGCGAAACGATGTCAAAGTCGAAGGGCAACGGGATCGATCCCCTAGCGGTCATGGATGGAGCGACCGCAGAGGAGCTGAAGGAGCCCGCCCGGGAAGCTCGTCCGCACAACCTCAACGACATTCTCGCTCGCATCGAGAAGAACTATCCGAATGGATTTCCGGGAGTCGGATCCGACGCCCTCCGTTTCACGCTCCTGAGCTTGAACTCATCTGCACAGCAAGTGCAGATCAGCTTGGAACGTTTCGAGGACGTCGGGAAGCGATTCATTGAGAAGCTTTGGAACGCAACGCGTTTCACCATGCAAAGTCTCAACGATGTTCCCGCGGGGCCAGAAGGCGCGCCGGCTGCGGAGGATCGATGGATTCTTGGGCGTCTCGACTTCGTAACGGAAGTCGTTCGCGGACACTTAGAACAGTTCGAGTTCAGTGATGCGGTAAGTGCACTGTATCGCTTCTTTTACGATGATTTCTGCGATTGGTACGTCGAGTTGTCGAAAGCTCGGATCTACGGAACGGATCTCGCCGATAAGCGACGGGCGCAGCTCACACTCGCTGAGGTCCTCCATACAACGCTGCGACTTCTGCATCCGATAGTGCCGTTCATCACGGAAGAGCTCTGGGCGCATCTGCGCCTCGCTATCGACCGTGGCAACTTGCGCCAGGATCTCGAGCCCGGAGTGTTCGACGCAAAGCTGTGTGCCGTGTCTCCATTTCCAAAGTCAAAGGGCCGTCATAGCGAGCAGCTCGACAGCGAATTTCGCATTGTCCAGGAAGTCACGAGCGTCCTGCGCGGCATGCGAGTGAACGCGAAGATCCCTGGCTCCGCAGAACTCGCGGTCATGCTGCGCGTCACGAATCCTCAGGCGCAAGCGATTCTGGAGCGAGAGAAGAGTGCGCTCGTCCGCGCCGCTCGACTGAAGTCGCTCGATTTCATCACAGAACGAGTTGCGGGATATGCCACGGGTGTTTGGGAAGAGGTGGAGATCTTCGCCAATCTTCGCGAGCACTTGGATGTCGACGCGGAGAAGAAGCGAAACGAAGCGTCTCTGAAGAAGATCGACGAGGAGATCGTCAAGGCAAAGCAGCGGCTCGACGACGAAAAGTTTATGGCACGCGCTCCTGCTCATGTTCGCGAGCAAGAAGAGGAGCGGCTGCGAGTCGCGTTGGAGAAGCGCAATCGGGTCCTCGAAGCGATCGCCGAGCTTTCCGTTGGCAACGCCTAAAGCGTGAGATGCTCTCTTTTCTCGTCGAAAGAATCTGAGAGCGGAAGCGGTCTAGCTGACCGTTGAGCTCTAGCGGCTCGACCGACAACGCAAATGCGTCCAATATCGCTTTGGAGCGCATGACCCGCTCACGCAGGACCGTTTCACGCAGTGACTCAGGAAGAAAGCCGATCTGGCGCTCCTCCTGAGCGCCCGCCCTGCCACTCACCGTCCCCGTCGTGGCCTCCCTCAGTACCCCTCCTCCCCTCACGACCGAATGTCTCCCGGAGAGATGGACGGGGCCAACTCCGAGTAGGAAATTTCGTTGCCGACCCCCGACCCGGTTGGTACTCTCCCGGCATCCACCGCGCGTATGCGGAGGGCTTCAGTCCCTTTACTCAGGTAAATCTCATGACGAACGGTCTCTGTTCGAACTCGTTCCTCCTCCGCCTCGCCTTCGTGCTCTCATGTTTCGTCAGCGGCCCCGCCGCGGCGATCACGGTCGATAGCTTCGATGGACAACAAAGTGTCACTGCGGAGCCTTTTCAAGAGACGTTCAGTGCCATAGCGGCACCCTCGGCCATCGGCGGGTCTCGAGCCGTGAAGGTCATTGGAGCGACAGGGGTTGCGGGACTTCAAATCCGTGCCCTCACCGTGGCAGGCGTGTTGTCGCACTCGCAAGAAGCGACGGTGACCGGCAGCTCCCGAATCACCTGGGATGGAGAAGCAACGCCCGCGCTCAACCCTGCCGGCCTCGGCGGAATCGACTTCTACCAAGACGGTGCGACGGCGATGCGGATCGAGATTCAAAGTTTCGACTTCGCTGGCGGCAAGCCGCTCTCGCTCACACTCACGGTGTATGACTCGACCGATCCGGCGGGAAATAAGTCTTCCTCTGCAACGATTACGTTGACGGGTCAAATTGTGGCCTACACGAACGTCGTGATCCCCTTCTCCTCCTTCACGGCCAACGGTGTCGGGGGCGGCGTCGACTTCCACAACGTCGGCGCGATTTCACTCTTTGTTGACGGGAAGAATCCCGAAGTCGATCTCGTCCTCGACTGGGTTGGAACAAACGGGAAATGCATCCGTCTCCCAGACGCGAACAAGAAAGTCATCGATCTCTGCGGCGTGTGCGGCGGCGACAATTCAAGCTGCTCGGACTGCGTCGGTGTTCCCAACGGCACCAACGTGAAGGGTTCGCCGTGCGAGAATGGACAATTTGGCGTTTGCCGCGGTGGCACCTGGTCCCAGACCTGCCAGTGCAAACGGAACGTCGAGCCTTCCGGAGAGCTTTGTGACGGACTCGACAACGACTGCGATCAAGCGACCGACGAGGCGTTCCCGCTTCTCGGCCAGGGTTGCGGCTTTGGTTCCGGTGTCTGCGCAATCAACGGCGTTTACACCTGCGCTGCAAATGGCGGCATGGTCTGCGACGCCGACGCGAAGAGCGCCACTTATGAAGCTTGCGAGAACAGCAAGGGATGCGATGGCGTTCCGGGCAGCGGACTCGTGCTCGACATCTGTAACCTCTGCGGAGGCAACGGTACGTCGTGTCTCGATTGCAACGGACTTCCGTTTGGGACGTCCGTGCTCGACCAATGCAACGTTTGCAATGGCGCCAACGACACTTGCTTGGGATGCAATGAGAAGGACCAAACTCCGCTTCTCACTGCGCTCGACGGTGGGGCGAAGCGTCAAGAGGCTATCATCAAGACGACCCTCTCCGATCTCCGGCGCTTGAAGAAGGACGGTGCGACGAAGCGATGGATCGAGGCGACCTTGAAGGAAGCGCACCGACTGCAGATCCGAAACTGGAATCTGTCGTGGACGCTTCCTCGTATCGCGACCGTCTGCACGAATACCACGCTCTGCACCGCGGAGAGCAATACGTGGATTCTCGAGGAGTATCGCTCAAACGCCGACAAACTTCGGCAGCTGAGCTACGAAAGTGTCCGTCGTTTGATCAAGGCACGTGGAAAGCGCACGGCGCGGGAGACGAAGTATCAATCCCGCACCGACTCCGTTTTCAGTGAGAACATGAAGCTCGCGGATACCGTTCCGGTGTTCCAAAGCGAGTGCGGCGGCAAAGACTCCTAACCACATGATCGAAGGGGTGCCCACGCGCCCCTTCGATCCTCGTTGGTCGAATATGAAGTTTCACCGATTCCTCACCCTCCTCCTTCTCTCTTTCCTTCCATCTGTTGCGGTGGCTGACGAGTGTCCCACCGTGATTGCCGACAAGAAGAACAAGCTCTACTACTCCGGGAAAGACTTCAGCTGCTTTGACTCCTCGCGGACTCTGAAACGGAAGGGGTATGCGCGAGCACGCGCGGCGACACGGAGCAACTATACCGGTTGGTGGCGGATGAATCTCAATCCGGTCGAAGACACCTGCTCTGGAATTTCTGTTCGCGGGAGCGGTCGAGTCACCTTCTTTCTGCAACTCAAACAAGACAAAGAAGATCTTTTCGGCGCCGTTTGCCCAAGTCCAGAGCGATACACGGGACAGTCACTGGGGAGCCGCGGATTCGTGGTCGTTGCGAAACGCGAGATTCAGCGCGACGACACCTGCGGTGGGACCGCATCTGAAATGGCTTACTCTTTCTCCGCAGCGCAACTTGACGACAAGCTCTCGACTGCGAGAGAAGTCACCTACCGCGCCGTAAAGACCTGCCTCGACCCTGCATTCGGAGACGTCCGATGCCATACGGTCTGGAAGGGCGACGGAGGCCGGGAGATGCCGAATCATCGATTCTGGCCTACGGTTCCCGAGAACCTGACACAGTTCGATGCGACCTGCAGTGACGCGCTCACGCGATGTGACGGTTGCCACGGCTGACCACCGCTCTGCGGTGCCATGTTCACCTTTCCTGTCTCGTAGATTTGGTCGCACTTGAATTATGAACTTCAATTCCGATTACCTTGCCCTAGCGCTCATTCCGATCATTTCCGCGCTCATCGGGTGGCTAACGAACTGGGTCGCGGTCAAGATGCTCTTCCGCCCCCTTCAGCCGGTTCGATTTCTGGGCATGACTTTCCAGGGACTCGTTCCGCGACGGCAGCGAGATCTTGCGGAGAAGATCGGAGAGACCGTTGAATCGAATCTCATCTCGCATCGTGATATTGAGAAAATCCTTCAAAGCGACGAGACTCGTCGAGAAGTTGCGGCTCTGATCGAGGATCAAATCGACCGCTTCCTCGCTCAGCAATTCGCGTCCATTCCGATGCTCGGAGCATTTCTGCAGGGGAGCGTTCGAGATGAAATCCGGCTTATCCTTGTGCGCCAGTTCCAAAGCGCCGTTCCGGAATCGCTCGACAAGTTAATGTCGAAAGTAGAAGCCAATCTCAATTTCCGCGAGATCGTGCGGGACAAGATTATAGAGTTTGACCTCGGGAAGCTCGAGACGATCATTTACGGGATCTCTTCGCGCGAACTCCGCGCCATCGAGTATCTCGGAGGGGTATTGGGATTCCTGATTGGACTCATTCAGGTGCTGATCATTCAATATCTGTAGCACCGTTCTCACGGGTAGCTCACGCACCCGACCTGCCCCTGACAGCCGTGGCGCTTCGCTCGATTGGGGCACCGCGGGGCTTCCGTCAGATCTCCAGCGACTCGGGCGCTTCAGCCTCCGCCAAACGCTTCCGCCGAAGTTCCGCACGCCGATCTCGCGCCTTTGTATCCTTCCCAAGATGCGGCGCGAGCACGAGCATAGATGTCAATATGAGTGCCACGTGGAGCGCGGCGAGCGACGATATGTCGTATCGCTCGATAAGAAAAAATCCGAGGAAAGGCGCAAAGACACCTCGCACCCCCGTGAAGAAGGAGTGCACCGCCATATAACTCGCGACCTTACCGTCGGGTGCGACTTTCGTGACCCAGAGCGACCAGGCGACCTCACCACCACCATGGGAGAGACCGAGAATCACAGCCCCTGCCACGAGCCCTGCATACGAGTTCGTCATGAAGAACGCGAGCGTGTAGGCGATGAAACATGCATTCGCCACAAGGCGCATCACGAAGAAATCGACACGGTCGAACAGCCAGCCGAAAACCGGAAGGGCGAGGAACCGAGCCACCGTCGGGATCACCAGTACGAGGAGGACGATCTCATCTGCCGAGAGATTGAGCTGGTAGCGAGGGTTGCCAAGATACTCGACCCGGAGGGGAAGCATCATCAAGTTTCCGACTCCAAGAAACATCCAGGAGACGATTGTTTGGCGGAAGAGCACATCGTGCCGAAGCGCATGAAACCCGCTCCAGAGGTTCTCTGAATCGCTGCGCGGGATGAATGTCGGTGGGTAGCGTCGGG
>JADYYL010000445.1 GCA_020853655.1 Deltaproteobacteria bacterium | reverse complement strand
GAGTTATGGACTGCGCACTCGTGACCGACGCGAGAGGGATTGAGTGCTGTCGAGAGGCTTGGAAGGGGACTCTCTTGAATGTCTTACTGGACTCGAAGTGCCTCACGATGTGCGCTCGAACGGCGCACGTCGTGAGTCGCTTCGCGGACATAAACTTTCGTTTCAGTCCGCGACAAACGCCTTCCATAGCGTTTGAGGAAAGCGCTGTTAACTCATCAGGGCTTTCCTAGCGGTTGATCTCGAGATGCATGTGCGTGCCGTGTGTCGAGTCCGGAAGGATGACCCGATCCGCCGACCGTCCGTCAGCAAGTCGAACTCCGACGAGCGCACGGAAGAAAGTGCTCCCTTCCGATCGACGGTAGCGCGCGTATACACGGGAGACTCGGTTCGAGACACCCGGCGTGTTGAGGAAGCTGATGATCGATCGAGCAGTGTCGCCGTTCAGTGCGTTGTAACCGTCGAACCACACATCGACGCTCCTGCCGTCGCGATGCAAATCGTGCGGCGGAAAAGCGCCCCCGTTCATATTGCTGAAGTCACCGATGACGAAGCCACCGAGGCGCTCATCAGCAAACTGCTTCACCTCTGGCTTGGCCCAGTCATCACCACCGACTTCGACATCGCGCGCGTCATACCGATTCGCGCCGGCAAAGCGGGTCAGGAGATTCGCCGACCCCACACTGAGCTCCGCACTCTTTCCCTTCGCAGAGGTCGCGCGGATGCGCATCGTGTAGTTCGTGCTCGTTTCCTTGCGGAGAAGGGTGAGGTTGTTCGGGAATATCTTGAACAACAGCGTTGGAGATTTGATCTCCAAGAATCCCTTCTTTCCGAACTTCCCCTTCAAGAGCTTCGCCGCGGTTGTGGTCAGTGCCGCCGAAGTCTTGACGGTATCGCCTTCGGAAAAGTCCAGAGCGATATCCTTGATCGAATCGTCTTTGTCTCCATCGATTCGAATACTTCCAAAAATATGCGTGAAGCCCTGGAAGTATGTGTGGTTGTCGCCGCTGATGTTCTCGAGCGCCGACCCATCAAGATCGTTGACCTCGGCTTTCGTGATAACAAAGGTCTTTTCCTCAATCTTGTCGACGGTCACATGGGAGTTGTAGGCACCGTCGGCGACATTCGCGACAGCGACAACGACCTGCACGACCTCATTCGAATTCTTCACGGGAACCGAAGACTCACGCCACTGGGTATAACCAGAAGGCGTGAACGCTCCCTGTCCGAGTGCGTTCATGCTGTTCCCTTCGTCGACGATGCTGGCACCTGAGCCAGTTCGCATCGAGACGTTGTAGTAGTCGTTGTAGCGACTCCCGAAGTAGCCACCGGGATATTCGCTCGTGACGAATCGATAGCGCATCGTCACGCGCTTCGTTCCGGGACGAACTCGGAAAGTTCGCGTCATGAAGCGAACGCCTTCACCACTCGTGAAGACCGTAATGTCCTGGTCGGGTTCGCCGAGCGCGGCGACTTCTCGGACAACGGGGAGCACGTCACGTTCAACTCGAGGCTCGTCGAGAGACACGCGGGCTGCCGGCATGACTCGCGCGGCCGGAGCGACTTCAACGTGTGGCGCAACGGTCACAGGAGCGCCGCTCGTGTTCCAACCATCCGCGCCAAGCAGGATCGAATTATTGTCGACGGTGCTCGCTTCTCGCATCGGGATCAACGTAATCGTTGCCGTTCCTTCTCTCCCTGCGGTGGCGAGTGACCCGTAGCTTCCGTCAGCGGCGAGCGCCGTGAGCACGACGGTCGTCGACGGAACGTTCGTGAACGTTACGTTCCCACCGGCGGTATTAAGCTGTTGAGCAACATCCTTCGCTTCCGCGAGGGCCAAGGTCACGGCCGCCTCAACAGGCACTCCGGCTTCGGTTACCGTTCGGACGAGAAGCGAGTTCGCGCCTGCCCAGAAAGTAAAGTTCTCAGCGAGATCTTTCCCCTCAGCGTCGAATCCTCGAACTTCAATCTCATTCTTTCCATCGGCCAGGTTCGCGGCGACGGTGAGCACGGGCGGAAGATAGGTGAGCTCGCTTCCGAAATATACATTCCCGTTCATGATGACCGTGAGATCGTTGACGTCACCCGCAAACGCTCCGTTGAGAACGCCGAGCTGGAGCGGAGTGCCAGAGGGGTGCAACGTAAACGCGTCTCCCGCCGCGAGTGCGACGGTCGCTTCTGATCGCAGTGTTTGAAAATCAGATGGCTGCGTGCATTCGACACCGTGGAACGGAATCGCAGTCTCGACGGGCAGACCCTCTATGCAGCCTGGAATCTTCTTGCCGTCTTTCTTGCACAGCTTCTTCGAGACCGCCTTCACCAAACTCGTGCGAGCGAGCGTCGTGCGCGGTGTCGTAAACGTCACCTTGGCCTTGATGGGAAACGTCACCTTGGAGAACTGTTTAAATTCGAACGCATTCGTCTTTGCGTTGAACTTGAACCGAATCTTCTCCTTCTTTGCGCCGACTCCGGTGACGCTCTTAATCCCTTCTTTCGTCCAGCAACCTTGAAGCTGGAGCGCCGTCAACGTTGACCCCCGAGGGACGGGAGGCTTCTTGATCGTCAAATCGAGAGTCGATGTTGAGGCGGCGGGAGCCTTCTCTGTCGCAAACGGCTTTCTCGGCGCCGCGTCGGCTGATGAGAAAGAGACAGCGAGTATGAGAGAAAGGGCGAAGAGAGTGCGGATCGATTGAGACATCACGTTTGCTCCTTGGAGGGGTCGCTCACGCGCGGCACAATACGCGAAAATGGGGGAAAAATGAACGGGAGGGTGAGGATCGTAGCGTGCCGATCGACAAAGGTGAGACTCGAAAAGTGCGCCTATGGGACGAGGGGAGGCGCTGACGCAGAGTGTTTTCGATTCGAAGATGGCGAGTTCGTTCATTTTTATGCCAGCATGCGGCAAACGTGCACCGGCGAGGCGACGATGTGGGGCGCACCGGGTGACGGCTGCTCGGAGCTGATTTATGTCATCAAGAAGAACTCGGCGGCGTTAACATAGTATGAAGTTTGCGTTTCAGGTGTCGATACACATCATGCGCCTCATTGATGGAGCTTAACCGAACCATGCGATTCCTCCTCGGGCTGCTACTTCTGTTTCCCCTCTCGCTCCATGCCCAGAGCCTCGGCTCACCGTGCAGAACCGCGGCGACGCTTGCGATCACCGGAACGCGGATCGTCAATATCGCCACGGAGGCGCAGCTTCAACAAGCGATGGGGAACCTTCAAGCTGGCGATACTCTCGTTCTCGCCGACGGGACCTACACCCTTTCGAACACGCTTTACGTGAGTGGTCGAGCCAACGTGACGATCCGCGGTGCCGCAGGTTGTGATCGCGTCGTGCTCGTTGGGCGTGGAATGGACAACTCGAACGCGGGCAGCGTCCCCTTCGGAATCTGGAGCAACAGCCCAAACACGACGATTGCGCATCTGACGATTCGCGGGACGTGGGACAATCCGATCATCTTTAATGCCGGGGCCTCAAGCCCCCGAGTCTACAACGCGAAGATCCTGGATGCGGGGAGTCAGTTCATCAAATCGAACCCCGACGGAGCTGGTGGTGGGAACGATAATGGGATCGTGGAGCACACGGTATTCGAATACCTCAATGGAGCTCCCGCGGTCGATCATGGATCGGGGACCGGATACTGGAACGGGCTCAGTCTTCACACCGCAGACAACTGGATCATCCGCGATAATCTGTTCAAGAACCTGCACTCCCCGGACAACGCGAACTTCATCTGGAATCCTGCTGTCCTCGTTTGGAACCGTTCGATCGGAACGGTCACCGAGCGAAACATCTTTCTCAATGTTGATCGAGCGATCGCTTACGGACTGGGCG
>JADYYL010000444.1 GCA_020853655.1 Deltaproteobacteria bacterium | reverse complement strand
CTTTTGCAGGCGGCGCCTCGGTGATGAGAGGAGCGATCAGAGTGACGTTCTGGGGCGCGTTGGCCATGGGCGTGACTGCGCTCGTCGGGAAGATGATCGGTACTTCCTTGTAGCCCGCCCTTTTCGTCCGCGAACCGTTCAGCAGAGACCGTTCGGTCTCCATGTGCTTACGTTCTTCCGCTCTGACCGGCAGTCCAAACAACGATGAGAGAATCGAAGGCTCGGTTCGTCCCGGGCCCTTTTGGACGACGATCTCCGAGCAGAAGAGACGGCGAGGAGGATCGATGCCCACGGGCGAGCTCCCGCCCGCACTCAGGAACCTCGCAGATTGCCTCATTCATTGCGCGTCGCTTCATTGAGATGCGCGCTCTCTTTAAACCACTCACCGTCCGCCGTTGCAGTGAATTGGATTATTGCCCCCCCGAGAGAGGGGCTCCAAATCCGCTTGACGGTAAGACACGACGAAGGTCTCAGGGGCAAATGGAACGATTTGGTAGATTTTTTGGAAATTTCGACGTAAATCCTCGGAACAATTCGTCAGTCTAATCCCCGTCATGTTCAAACAACTTGATTCTACGCGCGGGACTGTTAGAATCCCGCGCAATTCAGCCAGTTGCTCGCTCTCTCCAATTTGTCTCGGGTAGATCCAAGTCCTTTCGCCGACTTTCCGCGTGCTTAGCTCGCGGCCAGTTGGTGGGGGCTGCCAACGAAGGATTTCACATGAGGTTTTGCCCATAACAGACGTTTGTCTTTTTTCCGGGAGCTCTGCATGTCAACGACACACCACGATCCCTCACGCCGCACGACAGCTGAGGATGTGGTGGCAGCCGTTGCCATCACAGACTCGAAAACTCGCCAGGACACGCTGCCCGGAATTCTCGTCCAAGTAGCTGTCGACGAATCCCTCTACGGTTCGCTGATCTCGCGCACCAATAGATCCCCTCGGCTGAGGAGAGAAGTGGTTGCGATCCTCGACAATCAGCTCCGGATCACAAGCTTGGAGCCTATTCGACCCGACCTTCTCAACCTCCGGCTTCAGGTCGACCCGAGTCCGGATGCAATGCAGTTCGCATTCGAAACCGTGTTCGGACGACTTCGCGGGATCACCAAAGACCAGCGCCGTCGCCTCGTTGCAACGCTCGAGCAATGCAACGGTCGAGGAGCGAAGCTCTTCGGTCCATCGGAATGGGTTGCGACGAATCTCGGCAAGGTGTTCGACATCGCCGGGAGAACCGGAACGAGCACCCGCAGGCAACTCGCGATCCACATCGTGGATGAAGTTCCCGAAGCGACGATCCGTCGTCACATCTCGAAGCACATTGACAACGATGCGTTCTTCACCACGATGCAGACCTCGGCGTATGCCCAGTGGTTCATACGTGTCCTCGAGGTAATTCGGCGAACAAAACCGGATCTCGCGGCGGAGTACGTTCGGCGACTGCCGAAGGACGAGGCTGCGTAAGGTTCTCACGAGAGGCAGGGACGGGAGATATTCCCTCTGGACTCAGTCCAGTCCCTGCCGCCTCGATATTACGAGCGTTTTCACTGGCAGCTCCCCCAATTAAAATTTTCACCCGCGAACTCTCAGACTCGAGCTCTTCGCCCCAAACTTTCACAGGGCCGTTACCCCCTAGCCTCTTCACAAGTCGAGTCTCTAACCGCATTCTCGCTGGAGATCGGCGACGATCGATTTTGCATCATCAGTTCAGCCGGAGAGTGCAATAAGCTCCGCGTCGCGCTCCTCTGCGCGCCCAGCCGAGCACCCTGTCATCAACGTCCCGTCGGCCATACGACCGCAAGGTCGCTCGCGTATGAAGATCGGCGCGGACAGAATGAAAGTGTGAAGGAAATCAGGCAAAGCGTTTGCGAAAACAGTGGGAGGCAGCGATGAACTGCTGCCTCCGGCTGAACCGCCTTTCAAATCGAGAACAAGTGGCCCTTCTCGCGAAGGGCTTCAGCCTCAGTCCTCCAGTAGTACCACTCCGTGATTCCGTGTTCATCCGTGTCGCGCCAGCGATGGATGATCCGCAGGTCTCGCCAGACACGCTTGAGTGAGCGCTCGAAGCTACGCACTCCAAGCTCGACCTCTGTCACGCGTCCGGTGCTCTCTTCGAGACGATCGCCGCACAGCCGTAAGATCTTTACGAACCGCACGTCTCGCCGCGAAGCACGGTCTCCGAAAAGCGCGATCTTGTCGGCCAACGCGTATACGAGAACGACCGATGCCGAGGCATCGAGCGCCTTCGCCGCGTCGGCGATCGCCATCGTGCCTCCGTAAGGTCCTTCGGGTTGGAGCTCTCGAACGGCAGACCTCAGCACATACGGCCGTCCGCCAAACGTTCGAGTCATCTCCGCCAGTTTCTCTGTCAGCTCCTTCTTTCGAGTTGGATCGTTGGTGATTGCACGCAGGACCAGGCGCAGCCCGATATAACTCTCGAACTCGCGCTTCTCCCGTGCCTCTCGAACGGCGCTCAGGTCAGACACCCGGTATCGTCGATCGAGCTTGCCCCCGATGGACTCAACGAGGCCATCTGCGTAGTAGCGCTCCAACGCCTGCTCATCCTCCCCCAGCACCCGCAGCGCGGTCTCGAGCCGCACGAACTGCGTGTTCTTGTCTTCGAGGGAATCGAGGACGACGTACCACTTCCGATGACCCTTCGTGCTGAAACGGAACCCCGTCACTCGTCCGGCCCTGATCTTGCGCCGGATCGTGGCTTCCGTTCCGAAGCTGGCAGGCAGCTTACTAAGCTCCACAGCCTCTCCTGTCTTGATCAGCTTCTTGCACACTGACCGCAACAGGTACCGCTTGGCGATGACACGCTCATCGAGCGCGTAGCCTCGGCCGGTGTCGACCCATGGGATCTCGCCGGATTTCACGAGAGCACGAAGCTCCTTCCGCCCCACCGCGTATTTTCTCCGCACCAGGACGAGGAGAAGATAGTGCGCCGGTGGTTTCGGAATGTGCTTCGGTGCCCGACGCTCCTTGGCAATGACTGCCAAGTCGCGACGCGAGTAAGTCACTCGCCCGTTGGCCCAACGGCGAACGCGCACACGCCTTTCTGCGGTGAGCTCGATCAGATCATCGTCGTCTCCGTTAATGATCTGCTTCGCTCTTTCGACTCCGCAGAACGGGTCTTTCGCCCCTTTCGGCCCGAACTTGTCGAGCGAGCCTTTGAGCACCCGGCGCTTCCGTTCGTGAATGACCGTTGCGACCTTCGCGATCGACGCCATGTGCGTGACAGAGCCGATCGTTCGT
>JADYYL010000443.1 GCA_020853655.1 Deltaproteobacteria bacterium | reverse complement strand
CGGGTAATTTCGTCGCATGTTGACCGTGTCTCCTTCCTGGATCGACGTCGATATTCAATTTGTGAGTGAAGGCATCAGTGCCTCACGCGGCAAAAAAGTCGCGCGAGTGCACTGAGCTTGTCTCCAATACCGAGATTACGGGTGAGCGATGCGGACTAACGGAATCAGCGAAGAGGTGAAGAGCAGATCGCAGAACCGTTCAAATCGGAATCGTCACTTATGAAAGAGCGGCGGCGTGGCGCAAACGCTCCAGTCTCCATCCGAGTCGAAGACGTCGAAGTGAGAGGACCGAAGTAGGGCGATAGCTCGACTCTCTAGTATACCGGCGAATCGAATTTTGTCACGCGCCGGGAGAGAGAAAGTCCGAGAAGAACTGCGATTGCACCCACTCTTTTCGCCGAATTCTAGCCATGCTCGCGCAGCTCCGCGCGATGTCACACTTTTCGCACTCGGATGAATAACCTCCCAGTTATCGGGGACCTTCTTCCCCGATCGTTCTCTTCTCTCCAATCATTCGCGGGTAAGACTCTCTTCACTGTGACCGCTACGGTGGTCATTTTTTTGCGCTTCAATTTGCCGGAACCTCCGGCGCTACTGGAAGGATGTGTATGAGTCACGCGGTGCACGCGGTGAGCGTGCCGACAGCAACCCTGGTCGGCTATGACCCGTCGGATCTCCGTCGGGTTGTGATCGTGAAGTTCCGAACGAAGCACGGCGGGAGGCGTGGACTCCCTGGTGGTCGCGTGGAGTTCCAGGCCGAGACGGCCATGGAGGCCATCGTTCGAGAAGCACGAGAGGAAGCAAACGCAGAAGTTCTCTGGAAAGAGGCGAGGCTGCTGCCGGTGCTCGCTCGTTCGGCTCGTGACGTGCGAAGCATTTCGCGCGCGAAGTATCTCCACGAGCCGGCCACATCGGCGGAGCAGCTCGTCGGGCATTACGACGGGAACTTCGTCGTGGCAGCACCGGTCGTCGCAATCGGAAGTCTGCGCGGCGATCCCGAGGAGATTGAGAGCGTCGCCTTCGAGTCGGTCGAGGATGATGCGATCGTCAATTCGCTCATCCTGGATTTTCCGGCAGTCGTTCGAGGCTATCGACATCTCGCGGCGAAAGCGGGCTTTCAGCGGGACCGGTTTCTGGATCTCATGCCCGAAATCATCCGCCTGTAGCCTCGGCCGTCGTCCGTCTTGTGCCCGTGCGGGCGAGGTTTTTCATCACGGTTTTTATGATGAGAGTCCTCTCCCGCACCTAATCTTCTCCCTGTTGTTCGTCTTGCCGCGCGAGGTTGCTATCTCGGCAACATCAAACGTATACATTTCCGTAAGCAGGGGGTCTTTGAGTGTAGAAACTCCCGCAAACATTGAATTTTAGAATATCGCACGAGAGGGGCCCGGCAATGGAGACGCTGCGCGAGATATCACGAGAGGGGAGTTCAGCAGTGTACTCCATCGATGCCCCATCTCCTTCCACCGTCCGCGCCTACGTTGCAACTACCCCTGAGACTCGCAGGATCTGTAACGATCCTTTCTTTTACGGTGTTCAGTATACCCGCGCTCTCCAGAACGCGTGCAGCACAGTCCTCGCTGCGCTCGCACGGACGGGCGCGACGGCGCTCACAGAGAATGAGACGACTGTACTCAACATTCTGCGCGGTGGATTGAATTTCGGTTTACGTGAGGCGCTTGCAGATGCGTTCGAGTGGAATACCCACACGGCGGCTTTCATCAGCGCGCAGCGGGCGCGGAGCGAGCCTGATCCCGAGCAGTGGTACATCACCGAGAGCAACTACCGGAAGGTGTTTTTGCCGAAGCGCACGGCCGTCGTCTTCGGGGATGTCGTCGCCACTGGGACGAGCCTGCAGTTCGGTCTCCAAAGTCTTCTTGATATCGCCCATGCATCCGGTTCTGAGGTGAAGGAGCTCGTGTTTTTCACCATCGGAGGTCCCCGTTCCGAAGACGTCCTCGCCATGGCCGATGCCGCGTGTCGTGAGCGCTTTGCGGGATATAGCGGTGCGACGGTTGTCTATTTTGAGGGTCGCTTCTCGGTCGCCGATGCGACGACACCGGTGATGGTGAAGATATCCGGAACCGATCTGATCCGCCGAGACTCCCTGCTCGCGCCGGAGTTCTTGGAGTCGCAGTACGAGAACCCTTCGTACCCTCTCGAACGTTGTACAATATACGATGCTGGGTCGCGTTCTTTCTGGCTACCGGAGTATCTGGAGGACGTTCACGACTATTGGAAGCAGGTCCACCAGCTTGCCCGAGATGGGGTCACTTATGCACAGCTCGTTTCGGAGCGACTTCCTGCGGTTGATCCAGTGCGCTTCGGCAAGATTGATCTTCTCGCGCTTTGTGAGCGGCAGCTCCAGAAGGCACATCTTTCGTAAGACCTTCCTCCGTTTTTCTCAGAGACACTGCGCAGGCCGAAAAGTCTCTGAGTTACGCGCCGATCCGCTTCAATCTCTCTGCGGATCGCGTCGAAACTCACGCTTCGCATGAGCGAGTTGCTTTAACCGAATGACATTAATACGAAGTCTCCGAGGAAAGATGGGGGATTGGGAAAGATTGGCTCACAAACGCGCGTGACAGATTCTCTCATCGCGATCGCGTTCCGATCCGATTCGGGCCAAATCGCTCACCTCTGACGATACTCATATTCAGCAACTTACGTGTCCTCCCGCAGATCGAGCCCCTTCAATCATTAAGTTCTCTTTCAGACCTCCCGAGCAATAGAACTCGACCTCCTTCCTTAAAACGACAGACATCTCTCGAAGGCCGCGTATGAAATTTCGAAGCGCACTGCTTACGGCGATTTTTACGCTGCTCGGAGTCGGAGCTGCTCATGCGGACACCAGCACGGAGATCGCTGGATACAGCGTAGACTCGGTGATTTGGAGGCTGAGCAATTCTGATCACTCGATCATTCCCTCTTCGTCGTGGGGTCTACCAGTGACCGGTAGAGATTATCTTTACGCCGACATGATCGTTACCGCCGAGGAGCCAGGTG
>JADYYL010000442.1 GCA_020853655.1 Deltaproteobacteria bacterium | reverse complement strand
ATGAGCGTCGACGCTTACGGTCCCGTCGCGGATAACGCCGGCGGAATCGCGCAGCTTGCTCGTCTCTCTCCCGAGGTGCGACAGATCACCGACCGATTGGATGGCCTTGGTAATTCCACCGCGGCGATCGGAAAGGGGTTTGCCATCGGCTCAGCTGCGCTGACGTCGATTGCCTTCTTTTCCGCCTATGCCCAGAGCGCGGGCGGGATCTCTCTCGACCTAACGGAACCGCTGGTGGTCGCTGGACTACTCGTTGGTGGAGCGATTCCGGCGTTGGTCGGAGGGATGACAATTCGCTCCGTTGGACGCGCCGCTGGGGAGATGGTCGAAGAGATTCGGCGCGAGTTCCGTGCGCGGCCAGAGCTGTTCCAAGGGGGAGACGTCGGACCGAGGCCTGACAGTGGGCCGTGTATTCAGATCGCGACACGCGCGGCGCTCCGGGAGATGGTCGTGCCGGGACTGGTGGTTGTATTACTGCCTGTTTTTGTCGGGTTTGTGTTAGGACCGAAAGCTCTCGGGGGCGTGCTCGCGGGGGCCCTGGTCTGCGGTGTTACTCTGGCCCTGTTCATGGCAAATAGCGGGGGCGCTTGGGATAATGCGAAAAAGCTGGTAGAGTCCGGCGCCTTCTGGGGCTCTGACGCGTCTCCACGAGAGCGCGAGGAGCTTCTTCGAGCAACAGTCATCGGCGACACGGTCGGTGACCCGCTCAAGGACACGGCGGGACCAGCGATGAACATCCTCATCAAACTGCTCTCCATCGTTTCTCTGATTATCGCCCCGGCGCTGATCTAAGGAATCGGATCGGAGGAGCGGCGCCATTGCCGGGGGAAAATTTCAAGTTTGGCATAATTGGGACTAGGAAATGGAATATTCGTACGAGTCAGTGTTGGTCTTCGTTGGAGACCTCGACGAAAACGCAGTGAAAGCGCAGATCGATAAGATCAACGCCGTTGTGACAAATCATGGCGGTGAGCTTACGCGCAGCGACGTGTGGGGACGCCGTCAGTTGTCGTTTCGCATCAAGAAGCGCACCTCCGGAATCTACGCGATGCTGCAGTTCACGGGAGACAAGGCGCTCGTTGCCGATCTCGATCGCCAACTTCGGATCAACGAAAACGTCCTCCGTCACATGATCGTTGCGCGAGACAAGTTTGCTCCCGATCTCGCTCCGGGCGCGCATCCGGATGAGTCGTTCTCTTTCGCGACGGGCGATGAGCCTGCAGAAGGCTTCGATGGCGCACCGGGCATTTCAGGGCCGGCTGTTTAAAGATTTTCAGTGTTGAAGAGATTTTGAGGGACCTATGCAAGTCGTTCTGACAGATGACGTCGTCGGCGTCGGTGATATCGGGGAAACGGTTACGGTTCGCCCGGGCTTTGCTCGCAATTATCTGATCCCTCGCGGACTCGCGATGGAATCGACAACTTCGAGTGCGCGGCAACTCGCACACCGGATGAAGCAGATCGAGGCAAAGCGCCGCCGAATGAAGAAGGATGCCGAAGAGGTCGCACAGAAGGTCCGCGATCTTTCTATTATCGTCGATGTTCGCGTTGCGAGCGGTGGGCGAGTGTTCGGTTCCGTTTCCGCAAAGGACATCTCTGATCGCATGGGCGCAGCAGGATTCCCGATCGATCGGAAGCGTGTGCTTCTCGCCGAGCCTCTTCGTAAGGTCGGTACGCACTTCGTCCGAGTTAAGCTGCACCTTGAAGTCGAAGCGCTCGTGAAGGTGACGCTCAATCCGCTCGCGGCGACTGCTGCGGAAGAGCAGAGCGAAACCGCTTCCGCGAAGGCTGCGCTTGATCAAGCGACCGCTCCGCGCGACGAACAAGACACCGAAGAGTAAATCCTCTCACGCGAGGTCTTCGCTTTGCTCCTCACAAGTATTGCGAAGACCGTCGCTGTTTCTTTTGCGTCGGCGTTTTACTCGACGCCCCTCAACCGACATTGTTGTTTCCCACATCTCTCATCCCGAGTGACATCGCCGACGTTCGCGGCGGTTGCCGCGGTGCGCGCGGCTCTACTCTCGCTGGCGCTCATGACATGCGCGACGCTTACGCCCGTCGATCTCGCCTATGCGAAAGGAGAGGAACTACCGGCAACGGCGGAACTTGACCCTGCGAGCGGTAAGCCGTTCGTCGCCTCCTTTGAGTTCCTCTTGCTCCGACTCCCGCAGGAGGGACGGCGCGTGACGGTGGCGGCGAAGGTCGTTGACGGCCGAGCGAGTGCGATGGGGTGGGGGCTCTTCCTTCGCCGATACGGCACGTCGACACGCCTCGAAGCGTTCTGGAGCGGAGGTGAAGATGGGGGGACGTTTGTCTTCGAGCGGTATGAGTTCAAACCTCGAGTGCTCTACGCGGCGACGATCGTCGCTGACGGAGCCGAGAGCCTCTCACTGTACATCCAAGAGTTGGGTCGTCTCGGCGAGCAGCGAGAGACTCGGCGCAGTCTCGATGTGTCAGCCCGCTCGCCGGTTAAATATCTCGGTTCCTATCCACTTCTGCAGCAGGTGAATCCGAAGACCGACGTCAACCTCTCCATCGGCGCTGCGCGAAAGAGAAGCCAAGCTCTCCCAGGGCGAGTTCGTCGTGTGCTTGCCGCATCTCCGAAGTCCCTCCCGCGTAACCATGCCGATACCGAGCAGTTTCTTGATGGCGGCCCTGAAGACGTTGCTGGTAAGTTCACCCAAGACGAAAGGCTCTTCGTATGGGCGACGTCGCCTACGAAGGCGCAGCCCAGCGATTGAGCAGACCTCCTCTTCCCCGTCGACACCTTGGGGAGCCTCCTCGGGAGCAGGGGCTCCCGAAAGCGCTTGGAGCGGATTCTTTGGCTCTGAGAGCCGGGAGAGAAGTGAGCAGCCTGAGCCTTTTCTCTCTGTCGCGTTCTCTCCTTTGCGAGAGAACGTTCTGAACGCAACGGGAGTGCCGAATGTTAAAAGGGATCCGCTTCATCGCGGGGGTGTTGTTCCTCCTCTTCGTCGGGGTTGTGTTCCTCTGCTCGGTTCGAACGTCTCCGTCTTACATTCTCCTGCTTTCGATCTTTGCGGCCGTCGTCGGTGCCGCGATTGCGCTTATGGACGATCGGGCCGGATTCTTCTCTCTCGGGGTCGCCCTTTGCACGCTTCCCTTTTTTGGCTCTGGAACGTTGAACCTCTTCGTCCTGGGTTGGGTGAGTGGCGTTTACCTTCTCCGCTCCATGTTTGGGGTCCCATACGCATCCATCGATCTGTCGGGAAGTAAGGAGATTGCGTCGTGGGCGCTTTTTCTTTTTGTACTGCCTCTCGCGAGTTCACTTGGACTGACGCTATTTGCGGATTTCGATAGCGCTCTACTCTCCTCGCTGTTTCGCAATATGGGTGTCATCGGAGTCTTCCGCTTCCTC
This sequence comes from Deltaproteobacteria bacterium, assembly GCA_020853655.1. Classification (GTDB taxonomy): domain Bacteria; phylum Bdellovibrionota_C; class UBA2361; order SZUA-149; family JADYYL01; genus JADYYL01. The sequence continues at coordinate 122 of JADYYL010000442.1, read as the reverse complement.
TCCGGCGCTGAGGTGACATGGTTTCGGGCGCTCACAACGGCATGCGGTTCGATTGTGGGTATCATGTTGTTCTTCGCGATCCTTTCCTCCGCGAACGTTCGGCAGAATTTCCAGGATCTTCT
>JADYYL010000441.1 GCA_020853655.1 Deltaproteobacteria bacterium | reverse complement strand
GGCCGCGCATGTAGACCTCCCTTTCGTAAGAATCTCGGCCGTAGTGATCGGAGGAGTTCCCTGTCACACGAAACACCTCGACATCTCCATTCACTGTATACGCTCGAATCTCGGCCTCGCGCCCGGTATGTGCGCGAAGGTGAAAATAATATCGATTGAATCGTGGCGTTGGGGTCGCTCGAAAATCCTCCATCTTTCGCCCCCGTTCAAAGTATCCAGCATCCGTTATGCAGGCGCCCTCCACGGATCCAGAAACATTGACGACATCGCTGAACAATCCACCTCCAGGACGAATATCGTGGATGAAGACACGCGGCGGCGTCGAGCGGTATCGAGTGCGACATGTGTCCTCAACGGGTCTGCGCTGGGGCCGAGGCTTCGTTCCCAGGACCGCACCGCGGGATCGGCTTGATTGCGAATCCCTTCCGCGGCGCGGATCCGTGATTGCGTGAGTCGGAGGGAGCCGAGGTGAAATCGCGCCCGAGGAATCAGTCCGCGATCGGCTTCGTGGTCCGAGCGAAGAGCCGGACTGACGAGAGGGAGTCCGAAGGTCCTCGACAAAACAGATGCCTCCTTCCGCCCAATCGCGACATTGGGAGCTCGCGATTCCGAGAGTGCGGCAGTTATACGGGCATCGCCCGGAGGTCACGATCCCTGGTTTCTGTGCCGTTGATTCGTGGGGCGACAGTGTTAGTGAAATCGCGATGGAGAGGAGAAAAATTGCGCGTCGCATAAAATTTGTCACCCGAAGTGCGTTGCGAAAAGCAGCCCGATTGCCGGCCTGCCACAACCGAATCACCGTTCCGCCGATTGATTGTCGCTCTCGGCAAGGACCTCCCGGCCCAAGGCTCGGGTGTGGCAAGGGCTGACTCAGCAGAATACCGGACAACGAGTATCGCGGTTTCCCTGACGGGAGTCGACCTATTCGAAAAGCGATTCAAACGAAATATGAAGCTTCCGGAGATTTTAGGGTGGCGTGAATCGCCTGTTCCGTGTCACGAGACTGTCGTCAACAAAATCACGACGAACGAAACGCGTGCCCGAGGACGAGCGGGGCAGAGCGATTACTGGAGTTACGCGCGGCCCGACCCGATTGTGAGAATGTGTGGGCCCCCGACTAAGGAGTCCTTCAGAGGTCCCCTCGTATTCGGTACGATTCTTGTATCTTTCGTTCGTCGGGAACTGGGTTTTTTTTGAGCTCGCTCTGAAGAGAAGCTTGATTTCTCGGGCCTTCAATGATCGTCGTCAATTTCGCTCTCCGCGTTGGGTGCTCACGAGCGGCGAATCGGGAGTTATCGGTACACACCGAAGAGTGGATGGCGAATACAGACCTCGAGTGTTTTCGATGCCGACAACAACTCTTCGCGGAAGTTGATCGAAATAGACGGGCAGGGACTGACGTCACAGAACGAAGAAACATTTACTGGAGTATTTCATGAGCCACAATTCATCCCTTGCTCGCGGCTGGCGTCTATTCCTGCGCGCCGCCGTCGTCCCCTTGTCCTTGAGTTCACTCCACGACAGCCAAGCTGAGATTGGCGATTACGACGGCGACGGCCGATCGGATTTTGCTGTTGCAACAGTGGATCGGCCGAATAGCCGAACAATTTTTTCTGTGCGTGATTCAACCACCGGTCAGGTCAAGCGCATGACGGTGGGCCTCGCGGGCGATGCTCTCGTTCCCGCTGATTACAACGGCGATGGGCGCACCGAAGCGGCTGTCGTTTTCGTCCGGCCGGACGGAGATCTCGAATGGCGAATCGAGGACGAAGAGGGAGTGGAGACGACATTCGGCTGGGGAATTAACCAGGATCGTCCGCTCGCCGGCGACGTTGATTGCGACGGGAAAGCTGACCTGGTGGTCGTGCGCAAAGCTTCAGGCACGCTGCGTTGGTTCATTCAGTATTCAACCGGTCAGACCCTCGATCGCTACGGCTTTGGCGATGACGACGACACCCCGTGGCTCGCCGATATGGATGGCGATGGTTGTGACGAGTTGGTGCTCTCGCGGCGTGGCACGAGTGATCTCGTGTGGTTCTGGGAGAACGTGGGCGACACGGCCGCAACGCGGATCAATTGGGGCTTGCGCAACGATACTCCTCTCAATCCTTACGACGTGAACGGAGACGGCCGCGCAGATCTCATCGTGACGCGGAAGGTCAGCCGAAGCGACTTGGCATTCATTCGTTACGACGACGCCACAAACGAGGTGCGCTCGCTCGGCAGTTCGGGCCATATCCCCTTTGTCGGAAACTTTGATGGCGCAGGTCCCGCTGTTTTCGGAAAGGTGGTTCGCAACAAGAGCGGCGATCGACCACTCCGATATATTCTCCGCCCAGCGGCAACAGGTCAGACCTCTTATGAGTTTGGCGTCAGCAATCAGATTGTCGTGCGCCCGGACGGAAGCGCTGTTCAGCCTGGAGTGAGTGGCGGAGGGAGTAGTGGTGGAAGCGGCGCGGTGTGCGACTCCACATCTGACTTTCAAGACGGCGCAAACGGCTCGCTCTGGAAGCCGGTGTCTGACAGCACTGGGCGGGCGGTGTTTCTCCTCTCGTCGAGCTACTTCACCTCCGTTTCGAGCGTGCATGTTTTGAGTAACTCGGGAAGTGAGATTGCGACGGCTACTCGGCGCCCATCTCTGGGGAACGGGAATCGCTCGCACTTCGACGTGTCACGTAGCGCCTCCTCGATGTCGCAGTATAAGCCCCTCACCGTTCAGCTGCGGCTGAAGAACGGCACGAAGGAGTGTCGAACGGTGCCGAATCCGACCTCCAGAATCGACTAGTAGGAGATCGCGGAGGCTTTTTGTGGGCGGCTCCCTCGGGGGCCGCTTTTTTTTGCCTGCCATGGTCCGAGCCTCCAAAACAGGACCCCGTTTGCGCTCGAACCCGATAAACCCCTGTCAGCGCACGGTTTTCTCCGCGATCGCCCCCTCACGGAATTCCCGCATCCCGCCGATAGAGCAAGTGAGGGATCTTTACTGGGTTGGGGCTTGGAGGGGACATGTATCACCAAACATCGCGGCGCGTGATTCGAGACGTCGAAACCGAGCGCCGATTTGATTCGGCACTTTCCTGTGTTCGTCGGGGCGGCGCACCGCTCAATCCGCTGATCCGAGACCAGGTTCGTGAGATCGCTGAGGAGGTCGTCTCCGGCGGTGATGTCATTATCTGCGCTGCGAGCGCTGTTGTCCCTCTCACAAAATCAGACCCGATTCTCTACGGAGCGCTCTGCCGCATCCTTCACTCCACGGGCGAGTCGCCTGCCTTCGGGAAGCTGCCGCTCGAGCAGCTGAGTGACCTTCGTCCCTCGGTGTGTGGACAGGTCTTGCTCAGCGCCGCGTCGACCCATTCGAAATATCGTTTCGCTGCCGCAGGTCCTTCTCAGCTTGGCGCAACACGCTATGTCGTCGCTGCGACGGCGGCGGCGGAAGTCTTCGGACCTCGGTGCCTCGCGGCCGTTCCGCCGGAGAGTGCCTTCCTTGCGACATATTTGCGAACAGTTGGTCATATCTTTCTCGCCTGGGGATACGCGAGTGTTTACCCGAGGCTATTCCGCGCGAATCGCGCGGACCCTACCGAGCTTGAGCGAGCACTGAGGC
>JADYYL010000440.1 GCA_020853655.1 Deltaproteobacteria bacterium | reverse complement strand
GCTTTCACCGCGCGGCCGGTGGAAGAGCGCCGCCAGCCGAGCAATCGCGCGCAGAAGAAAATTTCAAAGGTGAGCTTCTCGAGTGAAGCTTAAAGCGGCGCTACATGTACATTCCGCCGTTCACCGCAATCACTTGGCCAGTGACATACGCTGAGGCATCAGACGCCAGGAATGCGACAACCGAAGCAACCTCCTCTGCACTCCCTAATCGGGCGAGGGGAATATTCCGCAACATCTGTTCACGAAGGTCTTCAGTAATCGAGGTCGTCATATCGGTCACAATGTAACCCGGGGTTACCGCGTTCACGGTGATGTTACGACTCGCAAGCTCGCGCGCGACCGACTTCGTGAGGCCGATCAATCCAGCTTTCGACGCGGAGTAGGCCGCCTGACCTCCGTTCCCCATCTGTCCAATGATGGAGCTGATATTGATGATGCGTCCGTAACGCTGTTTCATCATCGACTTCGCGACAGCTCGGCAGCAATAAAACGGCCCGGAAAGATTCACGTCAATCGTGCGATCCCAATCCACGTTCTTCGTTCGAACGAGAAGTCCATCGACTGCGATGCCGGCATTATTGACCAGGATGTCGATCTTGCCGACCTTCTCTACGGCTTCATTCACGCCACGTTCCACATCTTCAGGCGTGCCCACATCAAACTTCACGAACTCTGCCCGGCCTCCGTTGGAGACGATCTCAGCGACGACGGAACGCGCATCGTCCTCACTTCGCGAATAGTTCACCAACACCGTTGCGCCACTAGCAGCGAGATTCTGGCAGATCGCTCGTCCGATCCCTCGACCACCACCTGTCACGAGCGCAACTCGATCCGTCAGCGTGCCTTTCGTCGACATATTGCCTCTCAATAAATGTGTCTGTGTAATTCTTCCTGGGGCGTCTTGTTTGCGAGAGCACACGCGTCAGAGACGCTATCCGCTCCCGGCCATCCCGGGTTCCGTTCAGCGCTTGGAAGGAGCCTCGTGCGCTGCATCCATTTCCTCTTCGTCGTCTCTGACTCCCTCTCGTTTCAAGTCGAGCAGCACGGGGTTTCGAGTCTTGCCGTTCTGAAAAATATTGCGCTTGTCGAGCACTTCGACCGAGAGATCGTCGCCCCCGGACATGAGCGTCTCATCGAACTGCGTCAGCTCTTGCGCGATCCGATCCGTCATCCCGCTCTTGGAAAATCCATCGGCGACGCGAATCGCGTTCTTCACCGCGCGAGCATCTGAAGAGCCATGGAGAACGAGCGCCAGCTTACGAAGGCCGAGGAGCGGGGCGCCCCCGTGGGCCGTGTAATCAAACTTCTCGAGGAAGACCTTTCGATAGGTTCGCTTCGATAGATAGAGGCCGAGTTTCCCAAGGAGGTTCCGTTTGCCGTCGGCAAGCAGCTGTTCGAAAATCAATCGGACACACCCTTCCGCCGTCTTCAACACGACGTTTCCGACGAAACCGTCGCACACGATGACATTCGCCATATTGGTCGGGATATCTCGTCCTTCCACGTAGCCGATGTAGTTCACCGAACGGATAGCAGAGAGCGTTGCGGCGGCTGAACGGATAACGTCCGTTCCCTTCGAGGGCTCAGACCCGTTCGAGAGAAGGGCGACCTTCGGCCGCTCGATGCCGAGCAAAGAGTTACAATAAATGGACCCCATGATCGCGAACTGGACGAGATTGGACGCGTGGCAGTCGACATTCGCACCGCAGTCGAGAAGCACGTTTGGCGAGTGATTCCCTGCGACGGGCAGCAACGTGGCGATCGCTGGGCGCTCAATTCCGGGGAGCAATCCACAAATGATTCGGCCCGCGGCCATCATCGCACCGGAATTCCCAGCGCTGATAATCGAGGAGGCTCGGCCGGACTCAACAAGATTGTAGGCGACGCAGAGGGAAGAATCCGGCTTCCGCCGAACGGCGCGCGTCGGCGAGTCTTCCATTCCAATGGTCTGAGAGGCGTGAACGATATCGAGTGGAGTATCGCTGCCAGCAATCAACGATAAACGGGATCGGAGCTCCTCTTCCGGGCCGACTAAGACCGACCGGATTCCGAACTCTTTGAATGCGAGGACCGCGCCTTCAAGCTGCACATCGATTCCGCGATCCCCACCAGTCGTATCGACTGCGACGGGCAAATCGGCTCGTGCATTATCCGCGGCCATCCTTAATTCTCAAAGGGATAAACGGAGATGAAAATGTCGGTTACCGCCACTAATTTTGTTCGAGATCGGAACAAACTCAATGAGAGTAAACACAACGAGAAGCGAGAGACCGGAAACTGTGCGGCGGACTCGTCGAGTTAGCTTTCTTGAGTAGCTGCGGCAGCGCTTTTCCGGGCGCTAATGAAGAACCGGCCACGGTAGAAACCACACTCACCGCAGACCGTGTGCGAGCGAACATTTCCACCGCAATTCTTGCACTTGGAAACGCCGACGACCGTGAGTCCATCGTGCGCGCGGCGCATATTCTTACGTGACTTCGAAACCCGTTTTTTTGGCGCCTGCATTTGGAAGAGCTCCCGCCGGACAATTCTAAAGTCCGGAAAAATCTGCGAAAATCGTTAACGACTACTGCGCAAAGTCTCACGCGCAGAGCGGGCTGCAGTAACTGATGTAACCCGAGCGAGGTCTTATATTCGATTGCGCGATCAAAGACAAGCCGAGGGGGCGCGGATTGATCGAGCGAAACCGGTTGCTTAGAGCGTGTTCTCCACTATTTTCTTCTCGTAAGAAGCTACGGGTGGATGCTGACGCGAGGGGGTTGCCGGAGCGAGCCCGCAGAAGCGCCTGATATCGATTTCGGAGTGGGGAGAGAGGCCCAGACGCGCTCTCACGTCTGGCCCGACCGAGGTTTTCCAACCTATTGGATCTTCAGGCCACGGAGAACCGAAAAGCGCTCGTCTCCGTCCTTCGCCGGCGCGCATCTGCAGGCACCCTCATTGAGATTCGAGCCACAGGTCGGGCACAAGCCCCGGCAAGACTCGCTGCACACAACATTCAGAGGAAGGGTCAGAACCAAGCTCTCCTCGACGATGGGCGCGCAATCCACCTCTTTCCCGTCGTAGAACCCGAGCTGGACGTCCTCAACCTCTTCATCTGGACGCGAACGCTCCGAGTGGGACTTGAGCACCATCTTTACTGGGGATTGAATCGAGGCATTTGTCGGCTCGAGGCAACGCACACAGTTCGTGCGAAACTGAGCAGAGACCGTTCCGTCAATCATTACGGTCGAGCCCTCGAGCTCAAGCTGCACCGTCGCAGGCGGCGGCGCAGAGAAAACATACTCCGGCATCACCAGCTTTCTGGCAGGACCGCCTTCACTCTCAGGCACGAGCCGGCGCTGTAAGCTATCGAGATCCAACGACCACTCCAGCGTCCGCCCCTCTGGCGGGATATCCCTGATTCGAATTTTCATTACCGAAATCTCTCAGAAAAATTTCGTCTCACCGGGCACTCTTCGCGATTCCGTTGTGGAGCATCGACGAATCTCGACTCCAGCACATGAACTCGTTATCCACATGATTCGACGGACCGGAAATATAGTCGTTTTTAAGATGGAAACAACTGGGCCGAAACAGCTTCCTCGCGGTCTCGATAAATGAGGGAGTTATGTTATGAAAGGCGAACTTCAATGAGCGAGGTAGGAAGATGAGTCTCAACAAAGTTTTGATTATGGGGAACTTGGGCGCCGATCCCGAGCTCCGTTTCACCCAATCCCAAACCGCAGTTTGCACGCTTCGCGTGGCGACGACTGATCGACGCAAAGATCAGTCAGGGGAGTGGGTCGAGCACACCGAATGGCACAGCGTTGTGGTGTGGGGAAAGCAAGCCGAGAACTGCAACACGTATCTGAAGAAGGGCCGCCAAGTTTTTGTTGAAGGCCGTCTCCAGACTCGGAAGTGGCAAGATCAAACAGGCAACAGCCGTTACTCCACGGAAGTCGTTGCAAACAACGTTCAATTCATCGGCGGCGGCCGCGGCGGAGATTCTCCGCGCAACGGACAAGCTGACTCGATGGCCCCTGACATGTCTCCAGAGTCGCTGCCGGCGGCACCCGCGGTGGCATTCGACGACGACGACATTCCGTTCTGAGGAATGGTCGCTTCAGAGGAGAAGACCCCGATGGGAGGAGCCGATTTCTTCGGTCCGCTCAGTCGGGTTTTTTTTGGGGCGGGTTTTTTTTTGGGCGGGTTTTTTTTGGGCGGGGTTTTTTCGGAACACGTCGGCGCGGGTTGAACGTTAAGCGCGAAGCGAATCGACGAGCGCCGCCGTTTCCACGAGATGCGGATACTCATGACCAGGCGTGAATACGCCGCTGACATATTGCAGAAGCGCCATGTATTTCGGCACCCGGTTCTCCCAGTCGTGCTCTGAAAGCGCGGCGAGCAGGTAGAGTTTCTTGAACCGCTTCGGATCAGAGGCCACCGTAAGTCCCCGCGCAATCGCTCCGTAGAGCGCCTCGGCCGTATAGTCATCGAATAAAAACGCATTCCCGCCGGGCTCATGCTCCGAATAGTCGCGCAGCGTTGCGGCGAGACCGCCGACGTTACGCGCTATCACGGGCGTGCCAGCCACCAAACTCTCGAGTTGAGTAATCCCTCCGGGTTCGTATCGCGAGGGCATGAGAAAAAGATCGCTCGCTTTGGTGATTCGCAGAGCTTCCCGGTGCGGAACGAACTGATACTTTGCCGCGATACGTTGAGGGTACTTCTGCTGGAGCCTCAAGACTTCGAGAGCCAGTGACCGAACAACACCCTCGTGTTCAGACCCGGGGCCACAAATCAAAATCTGTGCGTTCGGCTCCCGCTGTAGCACGGCCTCGAGCACGGAGATCCCTCCTTTTAACTTCGACACGAGAAGCGCGAGACCTTTCTGTTCCGCCAGTCGACCCACGAACGAGAGCAAAACGGCCTTCTCGTTATCTTTCAGGCCGTAGCTCCGTTGAACAGATGACTTCAAAATTCGCTTCATTCGCGGAAGGCTCCGGAACATCTGTTTGGGCGTTCGACCCTGGCGACGCATCGCCGGGAGTTCGAGTTCTTTGCGCGCCATTCGATTGAGGTCCCAGAACGTGCGGTGGATCTCTTCGACATCGATCCCGTTACTGATCCCGAAAAGCATGTGCCGCTTTTCCTGGAAAAGCCGCTCAAGACCGTCGCCTCCCTCGGGCTGCACAAGCTGAGTCGCATACGGCTTGCTCACAGTCAGTAGCGCGCTGCGAGTGTGACGGACCGCTCCGGCGGTCATGTTCATCAATGTGTAATCGTGCGGATCCATCAAACCAAAGCAATGCTCGGGCTCAATTCCGAGCAGCGGGAAGAGATCCTCGCCATTGTGATTCAGCGGGATCCGGCCTTGATAGTCGCGCCCCCCGTTGTGCAACATGTGAATGGTGGCCGCGCGGCTCAAAAGTGGATGCGTCGTGTATCGCGGATCCGTCTGCAGCAGCGCCGGAACAAGTCCGGTCATCCAATCGTTGGTCACCACTATGCGCGGCGAGATCTCGAACCTCGGATCGAGCATCAGTTCGATCGCACCGCGACTCAGAGCAAGCGACCGACGGAGTTGCTCGTCTGCCCAAGCGCCTGAGTAGAGCGCCTCCGACAAACGATGATGACGAAGCAGAAAGACTCGAACCGACTCACACTCCGCACGATACACTTCGAGACGGGTCGTCAACGGCAATCGGAATGCCTGCTCGCTCCCCCAACCATGCGTTCCGCCAAACTGAACCTTGACGTCCCCGACGGAGACGAGCGGAACGGTCGAGCCATTGATGCGAATCCCCTCCGCAAGAACGTCTGCGGCACTTTTGTGCTTATTCCCCTGCTCGTCTTCGTACAGCGGAGCGATGAGCGTCGCACCCACTCGGTTCTTCTTGAGCGAGCGGAGCAAACCCGTGATGACCTGGCCGAGTCCTCCCGCGGTGGCGTGCGGACCTTCCGGCGAAATGAGCACAACCTCCCCAATCCCAATCGAGACAATAGAACGAATCGCCTGTTCCAGTTGCAGACGCGTCGCCGCCTCCGTTCGGCCAAGCAATGCGTCATGGGCATCCGCGAGCAGGCTACTGACCTTCTCGCGGGCGTCGGCATCGGCGTAGGTCGCCGCATAGAGTTCGTAGGGCAGCAATCGATCGTCCCCGGCGGCGATATGTTGCCGCAAGAAGCGTCGGAATCCCCCCAGCGATGTCACCGAGGAAAGCACTTCCGATTTTTGATAACGCCGATTCGTTGGGGAACGGGAGAGACTCGACGCGTTGCTATAAAAATCGGTTTCAAAAGAGAAATCACAAGAGAGGTTCTCTCCGGGCTGCCCCAACCAGACGACATCGCCAGTGCTCGCCTCGCGCGCGTAAACAGTCAACTCCACGGCCCCCGTTCGGCCCGGGCAAACGCTGGAGGCCAGCCGATAGCGTCCTCCGCCGATGTGCAAAATTTCGCGGGGAAGTATCTCCCAGTCAGCCCAAGAGATCGCCTCGTCGCGGAAACCCCAGCGAATGAAAAAATCGTAGGACCGTCGATGTGCAGGATGGAGTAGCAATTCGCAGGACACAGAGATACCACCCTGTCGGATCGCCGCGGAGGAGTCGATGAACACAGGTTTGCGTGGGAGAAGCTCGAGAGAATCGACCGTGACGTGTTCGGAAGCGGTCACGATCTTCAGCGCGCCATTTTCCGAGCGCGGCGAAGACGCGGTGAGCGTCGAACTTTTCAGCTCGACAATTGCTTTCCTTCCCAAAGTTCCCGCCATCACGATTTCCATCGAACCTGTGCAAACCTCCGCTCTCCCTTAGGTCGTCGACCGAAAGGTCGTTCAGCCAAATGTAAGATGCCGCGAACGCGTGATGCTGACGCACAATTATGGTGGTCGGGCGTCAGCCAAAGACACCTCGGCAATGTGAATTCTCGGCTAGAGTGGCTTTTATCTGCCCTGACCGTAGTCACGGTCTGACGAATCCGCCCAAAGAACGCTTCTGAGCGAGGAGGGGATTCTGCTTTTCTCTCTACTCGGTGTATCGTCGAGGTGCCGTCGGGAAATCCACTAACGAGGGTTTCGCACGGAGCGAAGAGCTGTTTCCTGAGCGCGCCTTGACGAGTTCAGGGAATGTGATGATGTCGTTCCATGTAGGCAAAGCACGGACATCCAAGAACTCCCCAACGCATGACCCTTACCGCGAAGCGCAACAATCCGTTCTCACTCGCACTTCCTCACGCGCCCCGTAACTTCCCCGAGAAGCTGCTGACCTGGTTCCGCGGACCTCTCGAGCGAATCCTCGGCGTAGACGAACTCGCGCGTCTCTACGACATCCTTCCGGACGGACTGAATGCCCGCGAGTTCATTCAGGAATCTTTTGCGCTTTCCCATATCCAGATTGAGGTCGCGGCGGGAACGCTCGAGAACATCCCGGCGACAGGGCCGGTTATTGTTGTCGCCAATCATCCGTATGGCGGAATAGAGGGGATGATTCTCGCCGAGATCCTCGCCTCGCGCCGTTCTGACTCGAAGATACTTGCGAACTACCTTCTCGCTCGGGTTCAGGAGCTTCGAGAGCTTTTTATCTTCGTTGATCCCTTTGGATCAGCCACCTCCCTTCGAAAGAACATCGAACCAATGCGGGATTCCATTGAGTGGGTCCGAGACGGGAACTTACTTGGAATCTTCCCCTCAGGAACGGTCTCTCATCTCCACCTCAGCCGGCGAGAGGTCAGCGATCCCACCTGGAGTCCGACGGTTGCACGCTTGATTCGAAAGACTGGGGCGACCGTGGTCCCCGTTTTCTTTGAAGGTCGGAACTCATGGGTGTTCCAAGCGCTCGGAATGATTCATCCGCGACTGCGCACGATACTGCTGCCGCGCGAGTTGATGAACAAGCAGAACAGAACTTTCCGGGTCAAGATCGGACAGCCGGTCGGACCTGAGAAACTCGCTTCGTACGAAACCGACGATAAGCTTCTTGGAGCGCTTCGACTCCGAACCT
>JADYYL010000439.1 GCA_020853655.1 Deltaproteobacteria bacterium | reverse complement strand
TCGCGGGTGAGTGGAACGCTCCGGAAAATGCGCGAGTTGGGATTGGGCTATCTCAGTTTAGTGCGGCTCACGAGAACGCTGTCGGGCGGGGAAGTGCAACGAGTGCGGTTGGCGCGCGTGTTGGGGAGTGAGCTTCGCGGGTTGACCTACCTTATCGACGAGCCCTCTCTTGGACTCCACCCTGACGACACGGAGTCCCTTGGACAGATACTCACCTCCCTGGCGCGCCGCGGAGAGAACGTCCTCTGTGTCGAGAACAATCTGGCCTTGGCTCGTCACGCCGAAGTCGTGTGTGCGCTCGGCCCTGGCGCTGGGAAAGAGGGGGGAAGAGTGCTGTCCATGCAGCCGGGCGCGGCTCTTCCGAGCGTTCAATCGATCGAAGAAGTCCCTGCATCTCGAGGCTCGAACGGAACGCTCCACCTTCGTTCGGTTCGAGCGCATAACCTCAGAGAGGTCTCTCTTGCGTTGCCGCTGGGATGTATCGTCGCCGTCTGCGGTGCATCGGGTTCCGGGAAATCGACGCTGCTCTTCGACGTTGTCGTGCCGCTGCTTCAGGTGCTCCGACGACGCCCGAAGCCCGGTGAGTTGAAGCGGGCCCTCGAGATGTCTTCAACGACGGGCGCCTCGCTGGACGGTATCGTATCGCGAGTGATCTCGGCGCGCCGTCTGGTCGCCGCCACAGTGGATGGAACCGTCGCCTCGAGTCTCGGAGTACTTGAGCCGCTCGCGCAGCTCTATGCGGCCATCCCGGCTGCCCAGGCTGCGGGGGTGACGGCGCGCGATTTCGCACGCCGTTCTGCTCGTTCTCGTTGCGATCGTTGTGTTGGAGCTACCGCCGATCGCTGCCCGCAGTGTCGTGGCACGAGGTACGCTGCGTTTCTCAGTCAGTATCGATATCGCGGTCGCTCCATAGCAGAAATGGGAGCGCTCGAGATTCGTGAGCTCGCCGAATTACTCCTGCGAATTCCTCCGATTGCAAGCCCGCTGACCGCCGCGATGCGACTTGGGCTCGGATATTTGCGTCTCTCTCAGGGGCTTCGAACGTTGTCGCTCGGTGAACTTCACCGTGTGCGGCTCGCGCGCGTTCTCGTGTCGGGTTTGAGGACGAATGGTGTGGCGATTCTCGACGAGCCTGGCGCGGGGCTTCCGGGTGGAGAACAAGCGCTGGTGATGCGAGAGATGCGCAGTTTTACCGAGCGCGGGAACTCAATCGTCTTCATCGAGCACAGCGCGACAATGATCGCGAGAGCCGATCATGTCATCGAACTAGGGCCCGGGGGTGGAAGCCTTGGTGGATCGGTGATCGCCACGGGGACGCCACAGGAGATCGCTCGCAATCCGAACTCTCGGATCGCGCGCCATCTTCAAGTGTCTGAATGTGGGTAACGTTGAGGCCGGCGAGCGCCTGTTACTTACGGGCGCGGATCGGCTCTTCGTCTTCCGCCTCAATCGGCAGCTCGGGCTGCTCTGATTCCTTATATGGAATCAAGACCAGCGGCAGTATACCGGACTCCACAGGGAGATAGTCCGGTCGGCCATAAAGGAAGTTGCTCACGAGCCAGTCGAGGTCCGGATCGTCGGCCTCATGTGGGTAGAACGGTCTCGCCATATACAACCTCTTCGCTCTTCCATGAGAGAAATAAAGGGACTAAACCAACTGAGAGATACACTCCCAGTCAGATGACTATCGGCCGGTTGCCTATTCGTCTTTAGTCTCTCATGCCGTTCTTGACCGGTGAAAAATTTTTGCAACAACCGTTTCCACCGCCCCCGCGAATATCATGCCAAAGCATGTTCGTGATTTTGCTCGCGAAAGAATTTGGGGTGCGGGTCGATCGAAACAGCTCTTTTCTTCGCGGATCGCCCTTTTTCACTAACGGATTTGGATAAAAGGCGAGCTCTCCCGGTTCACGGGAGTCATCGAGCAGTCAATGGGAATATTCCTCAGCGGGTCTGAGAAACCTCGGTGCGTGCGAGTTCGAACGAAGTGGAGATGACGATTCCGCCCCAGAAACCGCTCTCCGTAGCACCGTCGATGGCGTGAGTGTAGTGAACATTCGGGACGAGCACGACTTGGGCGAGAGGGATCTCGCTCATGAGGCCCGAAGTGATATGGGCAATCCCGTCGCGTTCGAAACGGGGATCACGAGAAGCGGTCCACGCCGCGACAACGAATGGGGAGACATTGACACCGCCGAACCAGTCGTATTCGAGTCGATCGTGGAGCGACAGTTCAACCGTCGAGGAATCATTCGCTCGGTAATCATGGTAGCCCGTGACGCGCGGATTCAGGATCGACTGGAACTGGACCTCCGCGAGCAGCTCAGCCGTATCAGGCAGCTGGTCGCCCTTCCGCGGGTAGAAATAATGAACGTGCCCGACGCTCAAGGTGATGGGACCAAAAGGGCGCGACAATCGGAGTGTGCCGTCAACTTCGCGGAAAACATCGGAGTCCTCGGCTTCTCCTTCCAGGGGGACGTGAGCCCACAATTCAGCGCTCAACGCACCGAGCGTGAAGTTCTCGTGAGTCAAGCTCGCCGAGGGTTGAAGCGAGGCCCCGTCGGCTCTCGTTATCCCGCGGAACACGTAGGCCGTCATGACACCTGTCGTGAGGTCGAGACTCGTTCCTCCTGAGGGCTCCGCTTGAAGCCGCTCAGGGCATAAGAGCGCTGCGAAGATGAGGGAGCCGACAACGAGTCGAGCGAATCGGGGGGATAGGCGCTCGCAGGGCACAGAGATTCTTAAAGCCCGAATTCGGACGGTGGCACTCTTGCGGAGCTTTCGGAACGTCGTTCCCATGCACGGACGAATCATTTGAATTTCCAATGATTCGTCATTACCATGCCGGAATACCTTGGCGCGACCTTCAAAAAAGAGTGAGGGACCGCCTGCGAATCTCAAGAATGTCAAAATGCGTCGCGCAACCTACATCCTGCTCTCGGTCCTCGTTCTCGTCATTGGCTTTGAGCTTATGCAAATCGCGGGCGAAGATACGACCTTCACGAGCGCGCTTTCGAACATCGCCTTTCGGAACAATTTCCACACGGTCGTCGAAGGGCGATTCTTTCGGTCCGCGGAGATGCCTCCCGACGAGTTGGAACGGGTGTATCGGGAACACGGAGTCCGGACGGTCCTCGACTTACGACTGGGAGCTGAGAATGCCGAAGCGTTGACCATTGCGGAACGCCTGAGAGTGGAGCAGCTCGGCGGCGACTACGTGCACTTCCCCTTGAGAGGATCCCGAGTTCCAACACATGAGCAGATGAGGGAACTTATTTCGATTCTTGATAACGCGAAAACTCCCGTCCTCGTGCATTGCACGAGCGGAAGTCATCGAAGTGGCCTCGTTGCTGCGGTATGGCTCATGACCCAGGAAGGCCAATCCGTTGATGTCGCGAAAGGACAGCTTGCTCCGGTGTTCGGATTCTTTCGATTCGAGCGTGCGCTGAAGTCTTATATCCAAGGGCACCCGACGCTCGACAATCTGCTCTGGATTTTCGAATCAAAGAGTCGCGAAACGGGGATCTCCTTCCGGGAGTGGGTCGGATGGGAGAGTGAGAAGTCGCAAGCGCAGAGCCGAGAGGCGCCGGACGACCGCGCCTCCTGAGGCTCCCAACTCGCCGACTTAGTGACGGGATGATAGCGGAGACGGGAGCGCTAGTTGCGGTCGGGCGTGAAACGACCGGTCCTCGGTCGCTTTCGCCTCCACACGGCCCTCTGCGGCTTTCTCAGAAGCTTTTCCCGCGTGGTCGAAGTGCTTCGCAACGAATGCCGTGAGCGCCTGCGTTGCAAGCGTGACAACAATTCCACGAATCTGCCCAGAAATCTCGTTCGGAACCATGCCGCTCGACCGACGGAGCAATTCGGCCACGGACGAGAGCGATGAACCTCGCGCCGCACTCTTCGGACGGCGCGCGTTCTTACCTAAATCGGCTTCGCGATACGACGCTCCGAAGAGCGCCTTGCTGAGGAGATAGCCTCCTGCAAAGCCGGCAACGGCAACAGACTTGGGAAAGTGACGGGCGATGCTCTCGATCGAAAGCTTCGTTTTCACCTGCGCCACTTCAGTGTGAAGGGAATGCTCTGCTACGCTCCTGACCTGGCCGAGGTCCCTTAACAGCGTACTTGTCGCGCGTGACGCCTGTCTCCGCGCTTCGAGTGCCGCTTCTTTCGCACGATCTCTGTCGCTCTTCACTGAATGATCGAACGGCGAGTCCATGGATCCTCCTGTGTGGGGTCAGTATTGATCTGCGGTGCATCGGATTCTGAATGGAGCACCCCATCATTTGAAAATCGTTCAGGCACTCGGACGTCGTCGAAAGGAATCGCGCCGAGCGCGCCCTGAGAGGGGGCAAGGTCGTTCTGAAAAAAGTGTTCGGTGAGGTCCGAGACGCTTTCACCAATCTCTTGGTAGGAGATGCGCACTCGTAAGAGAAGGGCGAGCGCTCCAAGTGCAAATGCGAGGGCCCCACCGAGCAGAATCTCGATTGCGGTGATACTCGGGAACATCGTCGCAATGGCGATCACGAATCCCGAAGCAAAGAGGATCGTGGCGACGAACATCGCACACACCGTGAGCAGCGAATACAGTGCAATGCGACGCGCCTCGCTGACGGGTGCCTGAAGCGACATCCGCAGATAATCTTTCTCGCGGGCGGCGAGTTCTCGATACGCATCAACCGTCTCACCCATGTGGGGATGGACGACAAACTTCAGATAAGATTCCAGGGCACGTAACATAAGAACTCCTCTCGATGTGCCGACACGCGTCTCGTGGTCGGCAGTTCACCAAGTGTGTTGTCCAGCCTAACGGACGAACACGATGGGTTCTATGATCGACATCATTCACTCTGAGCCCCGGACTCCGATAGCTCTACCGGGGAAGAACAAAGATTCGGCAATACAGTTTCGAAATGGAGATGGATATGGAAACGACAACTCATCAGTTCAACAATAAAGCAGCTGCTACGTCCCGGAATGTCCAAGACGGCGTGAGTCGCGTAACCGACGCCGTGACCGACGCGGCTTCTGAGGCTTACAACACGGCGAAGAAGAGCGGCGAGGAGATGGTTGGTCAGCTCCAGGAGCGCGGTGGTGAATACGCCAAGTCGATCGAATCATCGATCAAG
>JADYYL010000438.1 GCA_020853655.1 Deltaproteobacteria bacterium | reverse complement strand
CGGGCTCAACCGATATCGTTGTCGGTGTCGTCGACACAGGCGTTGCCTACAATCACCCCGATCTCGCCGCGAACATGTGGGTCAACCCCGCTGAGACGGTGAACGGCATCGATGATGATGGGAACGGAGTCATCGATGACGTGCATGGGTACGACGCGCTCGCGAACAACGGCGATCCCAACGATCAGAACGGTCACGGAACGCACTGCGCAGGACCGATCGGTGGGGTCGGAAACGACGGAGTCGGTGTCGTCGGCGTAAACTGGCGAACGAAGATCATGGCTCTCAGATTCCTCGGTGCGAACGGCAGTGGCACTGTCGAGGATGCCATCAAGGCAATCGCGTATGCGGTGTCGATGAAGCAACGCGGCGTGAACCTCAGAGTGCTCAGCAACTCCTGGGGGGGATCCGGTGCGTCTCAGGCGCTCGAAGACGCGGTTCAGAACGCGAACAACAACGGCATCCTCTTTGTCGCAGCGGCCGGGAACTCCGCGTCTGATAATGACGACCTCCCAACATATCCCGCTGCCATTGATCTTCCGAATGTCGTCACCGTGGCGGCGGTTGACCGCGAGGGGAACCTCGCCTCATTCTCGAACTTCGGCTATCAGTCTGTCCACGTCGCTGCCCCTGGCGTTTCTATCGTGAGCACGTATCTGAATGGCTCGTATAGCACGCTGAACGGAACGTCGATGGCGACACCGCATGTCGCCGGCGTCGCCGCACTCGTGCTGTCTCATGATGCGAGTCTCTCTCCCGCTCAGCTCAAGTCTCGCCTCATGACGACAGCGAAGCCACTGACATCGCTCTACGGCCTGGTTGCTGCTCCGGGAATCGTGAGCGCACTCAACGCGTCGAATAACACGTTGACGCCACTCCCTCCGGTGAGCAACCGCGCAAGCTACCGTCAAGTGCCGATGAACATCGCTTTTGATTCGTCGATCGGCACGCGTGTCATGGCGGTCGACGATGGCTATGCTCTCTTGAATCTTGGTTTCGAGTTCCCGTTCTACAAGCGAAACTTCTCGCGGGTCGCTATCTCCGCGAACGGTCGGATTGTTCCGCTTTCAGAGTCAGAAGGCCTCCCGACAGACTCCGACTATGTGAACAAGATGGCGCAGGGAATCCTGCCCTTCCATGATGATCTCTATCCGGCGACCGAGGCCTCCCAGGGAGGTGTGTGGGTGAAGAACGACGGGAATGTCGTCACCATCACCTGGAACGGCTACGCGTATGGGACGCATCAGATCCCCGGTGCGAACACGCTCCTGCAGGTTCAAGCCAAGCTTTTCAGAACGGGCCGTATTGAGTTTCATTTTCAAGATACCTTTGCCGGAGATTCGCACTTCGACTACGGAGCGAGTGCGAGTATCGGCCTGGCCCCGACGCAAGGCGTGTTCGGCGAGAAGTTGACCGTGACCAGCAATGCCGCTGACGAAGCGGAGGTTGGCTCGGGTCGCGCGATTGCCTTTGAAAGCGAAGGTGAATCAGCTGCAAATGACTTCGATGGCGATGGTCGTTCGGATATCGTGACGTTCCGGCCGACGATCGGCGGATGGTTCGTCCTGCTGTCTTCCACGGGGTTCAATCCTGGTGCGCCGTTTGTGCTGGCTCATGGGAAGCGTGGGGATACCGCAAACACCGGCGATTTCGATGGTGACGGCATCGCAGATTTCGCGATCTTCCGGCCTTCGACGGGTTTCTGGTATCTCCGAATGTCCTCGACGGGCTACGGCTCCGTCAAGCAAGTGAAGTGGGGGCGCAAGGGCGATAAGGCAATGGTCGGCGATTTCGATGGAGACTTCGTGTCTGATATCGCGTTCTACCGACCGAGGGAGCGCAAGTTCTATGCACTCCGTTCGTCCGAAGGGCTGCGAGCTCCAGTGGCGAAATCTCAGCGTCGGCGGTTGAGCTTCGAGGTTCGAGGCGGTGGGGGAACGAGAGATGTCCCTCTCCACGGTGACTTTACGGGTCAACGACGTGAGAGCTTCGTGTCCGTCGCTCCATCGTCCGGTAGCTGGAAAGTTCGCGATGTCTCCAACCGCACTGTTCTTGAAGGTGGCTGGGGCGGAGCCGGCGACATACCGCTTGTTTGCGACTTCGATGGCAATGGACGCAGCGACCGTGTTGCGGCGAGGGCCGAGGCAGATGGGTCACTCAGCTGGCACATAGCGACCGATTCCGGGAACGTGCAACAGGCATCGTTCGGTCGATTCGGCGACACCCCGAGCTGCGCGAGAGATTTCGACGGCGATGGCAAGGTTGATCTTTCGGTGTTTCGCCCAGCGAGCGCGGAATGGTTCGTGCGTGAGTCGGGCACCGGCGAGGAGCGACGATATCAGTTCGGGCTTCCGGGAGACGTGCCACTCTGATTCGTATCACGCGGCTGAAAGCTCACTCTTTCGGCTGATCGCCAGCCCGCGCGTCCTGAGCAAGCCGCGCTTCCTCAATCCGTCCGCGAATGTGATCGAGGCACTCCTCCCCGAACCGAGTTCCAATCTCGATAACGCGCTCACCACGGTGAAAATCAAGGAATCCAACGTCGTCGACCGGGGGACAGATCGTGTCGTCTGGTGGTGACTCCCGGAGGCGGAGCGCCGTCATATGACGTTGATTGATACTGAGTGACTGCTCCAACACCCCAATGGCGGTCAGGCGGGAATTCGACTCCTCAGGAGTGACAAACGGGAGCTTCCCCAGAAGCGTTCTCAAATGCTTCATCCCTGCGCCACGAAGGGACGGGGGAGGCGCTGATTGTTCCGAAGGGCATTCGTCTCGCGAAGGCTTCTTCAGGGAGCCGAACAGGTCGATCGCGAGAACGTAATCAGCCCCGAGTTCTCGCGCGACACAGACGGGCACTGGGTCGAGAAGTCCGCCATCTACGAGAAGCATGTCGTCCTTGACCACCGGGGTGAAAATCCCAGGAATGGCGATGCTCGCTCGGATCGCCTGCGTAATATTCCCCTTGTCGATAACGACGGAACGTCCCTCGTGAAGGTCGACGGCGACAGCGGCAAATCGCCGCGGCAACTCTTCGATGTCGTTATACGGGATGACCGAGCTCAGGAGGTCGATAGCGTTCTTTCCACTGAACAGTCCCGACAACGACCAGGAAGGGCTCAGCAGCAACGGAAGATCGGTCAGGCGAACGTTGCGAGCTTCGTGCTCCAACTCTGCAAGAGCTCCTCCGGCGTAAACTGCCCCGACCAAAGCTCCGACGCTCGTCCCGACAACGATATCGAACTCGATACCTGCGGAATGCAGAACATTCAGCACACCAATGTGAGCGAGGCCGCGAGCCCCTCCTCCGCCGAGAGCGATTCCAAGTTTCATGACTCTCCTCGATCCTGTGGCTCGCGCGGGAAATCGTACCAGATTTCATCGGCAGCGCTTTGATTCCGACCTTTCAGGAGCGTGAGCATCTTGAAAGGATGTGTCACGAAGTACCAGTCGCCGAGCCGATCGAACTTCCGACATGATGTCACGATATACTCTGCAAGCAATATGCGAAAAGGCCTTCCCGTTCGAGCACCGTGGGCCTTCAGTCGCTTTGCGAAATCGATATCTTCGGCGCTGCTGAGCTTCTCGTCGAAACCCTCGATCAAATCGAAGTCCACTTTCCGACAGAAAAAGAGACCGCCTCCAATCAGATTGCGAAGAGCGATGGGGAGGAGGCAGAGTCCGGTCAGGAGTATCCCGAGTGACCAACGTTCCGGAAGGATCAGGCAACCTCCTCCGACCGCTCCTTGAGCGAGTTCATGCTTGATGCGCGTGAATGTCTTGGTATGTGCGACGCTGTCGGCATCGATAAACACCAACACATCGGCCGTGGTCTCGCGAGCACCGGCATTGCGTATGATTGAGAGGTTGCGAGCGTCCTCGCGAGCGATGCGAGCGCCATGCGCTCGCGCGATCTCTTCTGTCCTGTCGGAGCAGCGATTTAATACCACAATGATCTCGAGCGGCACGCCCGCCAGCCGCGCGCTGTCGCTGATTCGGCGAAGACACTTCCCGATGGTCTGCTCTTCATCGCGAGCTGGAATAATGACAGCGTAGCGAGGAGAGGGGTGGTCTGTAATCACTTTTGGGTGTTTGAGCGGGGAGGTCGTAACGTTCCTGCACCGAACGCGGCAGTTACGTCGGCGCGTGTGATTAATGGACTCCCTCCGGTTTCCCGCCGTGTGACACTCGTCCCCTCGCCGGTCGCTGGCTCGGTCGGCACCTGCGTCGGGGCTGCCTGGGCGGGATCTTGGACAGGCGCATCGGGGGCAGCCGTCACCGGAGACTCCGTTATCGCAGCACCCGTCGCGGAAGTTTCCCGAACTGGCGTGGTTGCCGCCACGGGCTCTTCTCGTGCCGGCTGTGTCGATCCCTCCTCCGCAGGTCGGGCAGAGAGACCAACAGCATGGGCGAGCGCGGCGTCGAGCTTTTCACGCGTCTCCGGCTTCACCGAGCGCAGCTCAACTTCAGAGATATCTGCGACGGACCGTGACGAAATTCGACGGCAATCGATCGTGAAGTAACCCTCGCGCTGCTCCACGTTGACGACGCTCGGAGAGTCGACCGGATTCTCACGGCGCTCCACCGGAACCGTGAGCACGGAGGTGGCAGCGGTATCCGGGGGGCTGATGACGACCGCTCGTTCTTCGCCGAAGCGAACGAGCGATCCGCGGGAGAAGGTGAGCTCGGTGGTGAGGGATTGCGCTCGGTCGTCCGTTGCCACCGTCGCCTGCACTACACCAGAGGCATTGGTAGAAGCCTCCGTCGCTGGTGCCGGTGTCCGAGCAGCGGCTCCGCGCAATCCCCGTCGGAAGTCGAACGCAGGAGAAGCGGAACCTACGAGCTCTTGTCCTGGCGCCGCAGCGTTGGGATCTACGTCTTGCTCGCGGGGGCGCTCCCCATTCCGCAACGGATGGTTGAGCTGTTGATTCTGTGGCGCCGGAGCGACATCGTCCAAAGACACTTGTTGCGTCCCCGCGGCGCGCGCGCGTTGATGCTCCGCCCACATTCGGTCGGTCTCGCTCTCCACCCGATTCAACGTGGCCGCCTGCGGCGCGGCATGATCGATGGGCTTCTGAAGCGTCACAGCTGGTCCAGCGCCTGTTCGCGGCTCTCCTTTGACAGGATCCTCAAATGAGGCAGCTCCGGCTCTCTGATTTGAAATGCGCTCTTCTGCAGTCGGTGCCGAGGTCCCGACGGTGTTCTCCGCACGATTCCGGTCACCCGCGCCACGCTCTGAAGACGCAGGAGCATTCGACTCTGCTGCGCGAGGGGAAGGCGGAGGAGCCGTGATGATGGCTGCCGTGGAACCGCCCTTGGCGCGAGTCTGGTTCATCGCAAAATGCAACGAGGCCATGCCTGTGTTCGCTTCCGATTGCTGTTGCGCGGCCATTTCGTACTGGCGGTTCCTCTCGGCCTCTTCCTCTCGAAGTTTCATTTCCTGTTCTTGTCGCGCTTCTTGAATGCGCGATTCGCGAATAGGGTCCGGTTCGGGAGTACTTCCCCAGAAGTCGAAAAACTTGAGCTCGGATGGTTTGAAGAACTCTTTGAGTTCCTTCTCACGTAGATCTTTGTTTCGCTCCTCCGCCTCCGCGAGGGAAAGGGGATCCCATCGCGACTTCGCGTCGTCGTCTTCCAGCGGGGCTGGCTTAAAAGGTTTGCCTTTGGGCGGCTTAATCATGAATCAACCTGACGAGAACCGTGAGCGAGGACCATCGAACGAAGAGCCATAAAACTAAGAGCCACTGTTATGACAGAACTTGGGTGTGAGGTGACGGTGCCGGAAACACGCCCCTCGACGCGGCAAATCCTTAAATTTACGGCTCAATCCTCGGTATCGTCCGCAACGGCAGGATCCCCCTTTCGACGGACGAGAAGCACAAACTCTCCGAGCACCTTACTCCGTCCCGACAATGTTTCCAGGATGTGCGCGGGTGACCCGGAGAGAAACTCCTCGTGCATCTTCGTCAATTCCCTTCCCACTCCGACCTCTGCGCCGGGACAAACAGCGACGAGGTCTTCCAGCGCTTTCAGTATGCGGTAGGGGGACTCGTAGAACGCGCATGTCATTCCGGATTCGAAAGCCTCTAGAAGCGCCTTCCTTCGCTTCGCGGGCTTCTGCGGCAAGAACCCGTCGAAGCGAAAACGGTCAATCTCGAATCCGGACATGGTCAGTGCGGCGATGACGGCGCAGGCGCCCGGGATCGGGCAAACGGCGAATCCCTCTGCGCGAGCCGCTCGCACAAGGCGAAACCCAGGATCGCTGATGAGGGGAGTTCCAGCATCCGACACGACCGCGACTGACTCGCCCGCACGCAATCGCTCGAGTAACGACGAGACCGATCGTTCCTCGTTATGTTCATGGAAGCTGCGGACCGATGTTCGAATGTCAAAATGATCGGCGAGAATTCGGAAGCGTCGGGTGTCTTCGGCGAGGATCAGGTTCACAGACCGCAACGTCTCGACAGCACGATACGTCATGTCCTGAAGATTACCGATCGGTGTAGCGACGAGGTAGAGCATGTTGAATGTGGCCTCGAGCGCGAAGGACTGAAGTAGCACCTCCTCCAGGGGAGGGGTTACAGCCACCCGCGAGTCGTTCCGTTGTT